>NZ_DIEJ01000133.1:0-561 GCF_002418565.1 Achromobacter sp. UBA5777
CCCGGCGCCAGCAGCAGCACCGGCGGCTCGCAGGGCGGCGCGCGCACGCAGAACACCGCCAGCAGCACGCCGAACCAGGCCGGGCTGGGCATGTCCAGCCAATCGGGCTCGTCGCGTGGCGGCCTGTCCGGCGAACAGGAGCGCATCGCGCGCGAAGACAACTCGTCGCAGGCAGTGTCGTACTCCGCGGGCGGCGCCACCATCCAGGCGGACCCCGCCACCAACTCCCTCATCATCTCCGCGCCCGAGCCGCTGTACCGCAGCCTGCGTGAAGTGATCGACCAGCTGGACCAGCGCCGCGCGCAGGTGCTGGTGGAAAGCCTGATCGTGGAAGTCAGCGAGGAAAAGGCCGCGGAATTCGGCATCCAGTGGATGACCGGCGCGGGCAACATCAACGGCAACGGCACCAGCTTCATCGGCGGCACGAACCTGGGCGGCAGCGGCATCACCGGCAACGGCCCGACGTCCATTGATGCGATAGGCCGCGGCCTGAGCCTGGGCGTGGTGAAGGGGACGGTGGATGTGCTGGGCAACGAAGTCATCAACCTGGGCGTGCTGGCG
>NZ_DIEJ01000133.1:636-10827 GCF_002418565.1 Achromobacter sp. UBA5777
GACATCTACCAGGAAGTCAGCAGCATCGACGAAAGCCGCTCGACCCCCACGACCGGCATCGTCACCAACAAACGCGCGATCGACACCAGCGTGCTGATCGACGACGGCCAGATCATCGTGCTGGGCGGCCTGCTGGAAGACAACGTGACGCTGACGTCCAACAGCGTGCCGGGCCTGGGCTCGCTGCCGGTGATCGGCTCGCTATTCCGCTACGACACGCGCAAGCGCACCAAGACCAACCTGATGGTGTTCCTGCGTCCCTACGTGGTGCGCGACGCCAACCGCAGCGCCAGCGTCACGATGGACCGCTACGACTACATGCGCCGCGCACAGGGCGCCGTGCAGCCGCGCGACCACTGGGCGCTGCCGGACATGCAGGCGCCGATCCTGCCGCTGCCGGGTTCCGCGCCGTCGGTGTCCAACAACGCCTACGACCTGCGTCCCGAACAGCAGGCGCAAACGCTGCGCCGCCCGCCGCCCACGACGGTGGAAACCTTCGCGGTGCGTCAGTATCCCGGCGCGCCGCCCGCGTCCGCGCAGCAGCCCATCCGCGCGCCGCGGCCAGTCATGATGACGGTGGCGGTGGACCCCGAGAAGCTGCTATGAGCGCGCACCCCTTGCCCTATGCCTGGGCCCGATCGCAGCGCGCGGTGCTGTCGCTGCGCGGGGGGCAGGCGCAACTGACGGTCAGTCCGCGCACGCCCGAATGGGCCGTGCGCGAAATCCGGCGTTGCCACGGCGATATCGGCCTCACGCAGATCGACGACGAGGCGCTTGAGACGTTGCTGACCGCGGCCTACAGCCACTCGGAAGACGCGGCGTCGGTCATGGGCGTGGCGGAAAACGAGATCGACCTCGACCGCCTGATGCAGGACATGCCCGAAGTGGCAGACCTGCTCGAAGCGCAGGACGACGCGCCCGTGATCCGCATGATCAACGCGNNCAGCGACATCCACATCGAACCCTTCGAAACGCATTCCGTCGTCCGCTACCGCGTCGACGGCACCCTGCGCGACGTGGTGTCCCCCCGCAAGGCGCTGCATGCCGCGCTGATCTCGCGCATCAAGATCATGGCGCACCTGGACATCGCCGAAAAACGCCTGCCGCAGGACGGACGCATCGCGCTGCGCGTGGGCGGTCGTCCGATCGACGTGCGCGTGTCCACGCTGCCGACCGGCCATGGCGAACGCGCCGTGCTGCGTCTGCTGGACAAGGAGGCCGGCCGCCTGCAACTGGAGAAGCTGGGCATGAGCCCCGGCGTGCTGTCACAGCTGGACCGACTGATCCGCCAGCCGCACGGCATCGTGCTGGTGACCGGCCCGACCGGCAGCGGCAAGACCACCACGCTGTACGCGGCGCTGAGCCGGCTGGACGCTTCCACCAGCAACATCCTGACGGTGGAAGACCCCATCGAATACGATCTGGCCGGCATCAGCCAGACGCAGGTCAACGCCAAGATCGACATGAGCTTCGCGCTGGCCTTGCGCGCCATCCTGCGCCAGGACCCCGACGTCATCATGATCGGCGAAATCCGCGACCTGGAAACCGCGCAGATCGCGGTGCAGGCCTCGCTGACGGGCCACCTGGTGCTCGCTACGCTGCACACCAACGACTCCGTCTCGGCGGTTACCCGCCTGACGGACATGGGCGTCGAACCGTTTCTGCTGGCGTCGTCGTTGCTGGGCGTGCTGGCGCAGCGGCTGGTGCGCAAGCTGTGCCCCGCCTGCAAAGCGCCGTCGATGCTGGACGGCGTGCAGGTGTTCCACCCCGTGGGCTGCGAGGCCTGCAACCACACCGGCTACAGCGGCCGCTCCGGCATCCATGAGCTGTTCACGGTGGACGACGAGGCCCGCCGTTTGATCCACGAAGGCCGCGACGAACGCGAACTGCGCCGCGCCGCGGCCGCGTCGGGGATGCGCAGCATGCGCGAGGACGGACAGCGGTGGGTGGATGCGGGGCAGACGTCGCCGGAGGAAATCTTGCGCGTGACGCGGGACGCGTAACGCTGGCAGTTGCTTGGCGTCGGACACCTCACTTCGTTCTACAAACTCTGCCCGGTGTCAGACACCTTCCTGCCCGTCGCTGCCCTTAATGTCAAAGTTCATCCAACTTGAGATTTGGTTCACCGAACTTGACCTGTAGTTGGGCGGAATGTCGGTTGAGCGGCCGACAGCTTGCGACCCAAAGCGGACCGTGAGCCGACCGATGGAAGGCTGAAGATGCCTTTGGTGGGATTGATGGGTTTTGCGGGCGTTGACTGTATCGACTCCGCCATAGCGTCAGCGCGCGTCCTGTGCATCAAGCCCGTCGCATGAATTCTGCAAAGGCATCTGAGTCCAATGGACGGCTAACCAGATAACCCTGGATGGAATCGCAGCCGACATCCTTCAGCTCATCGGCTTGATGTTGGTGCTCGACTCCTTCGGCGACCGTTTTCATGCCCAGCGACCGAGCAAGAGCGACGATGCCTCGAATTACCGCCGACGCCTTTTCCGACGCCGCCAGCCCCGAGACAAAGGATTTATCGATCTTGAGCGTGTCCACAGGCAGTCGGACCAGATAGCTCAAACTTGAGTATCCCGCACCGAAGTCGTCGAGCGACGCGGATACCCCGGCCTTTTTCAGTGCGGAAAGGACTGAAGTCGCCATTTCAATATCGCTTACCAGGCAATCCTCCGTGATTTCTACATCGAGCAGGGCGGCGGAGATGCCATGTTTACTGACGACATTTTGAATTCGATCTGCTAGCCCGATATCGAGTAGTTGTCGAGCAGAAAGGTTCAGGCTGATTCGCGGTGCGGTGACGCCCATTCGTTGCCATGCGGCGATATGCATGCAAACCGCATTAAGCAGCCATTCCACAAGTACGTCTTCATATGGAGATTCAAGCAGCAAAGTCAGGAATGCGTCAGGCGTCAGCAAGCCCCTGTCCGGATGACGCCAGCGAAGAAGCGCCTCGGCGCCGACCAGGGAGGCATCGGCGAGTGATATCTGAGGCTGAAAATGAAGCTCGAACTGGTTTTCCGAAAATGCCGTACGGAGATCGGAGCGTAATGCGACACGGTTGCGCACGCCCCTGTCCAATATCACGTCATACGTGCGGACCTGAAGCCCGCCAGCCGACTTGGCTGCATACATGGCCGTATCGGCCTGACTCAGCAATGTCTCGGCGGTTGCCGGCTCTTCTCCCATGAGCGCGATACCAATGCTAGCCGACAGAGGGATCGCTCGACCGCCTACTTCGAACGGCATTGCCAGCGCGTTGAGCACCGAAAATGCGCACGCTTCGGCCGCGCGTTTCGTGGTCTCGCGCAACAGTAGAACAAACTCGTCACCCCCTACGCGCGCAACAAAAAAGGCAGGTCCGAGGCTTGCGGTGAGCCTTATCGAAAAATCACGCAGGAGTTCGTCACCAGCAGCATGGCCGAATGCGTCATTGACTTCCTTTAGGTGGTCCAAGTCGATAAAAAGCACCGCGACAGAGACCCCAGTCGTCGTGCTTGGCACGGCAGCGCCAGCTACTGCGCGAGACAGTGCTTCCATGCAACTGCGTCGATTCGCCAACCCGGTCAGATAATCGTGACTCGCTTCAAACTCTAACTGGGCGGCGTGCTCGTGTTCTCGGGTGACGTCGCGAAAAAGTACCGTAATGCCCTCGTCGTGACGAAACGAGCGCGCTTCGAACCAAGTGCGAAGCGGGGGGTAGTAGCCGGTGTGACAGCCGGGACGTCCTGTCGCCGCTGTTTGCCGGTAGATGCGGTAATAGCCGGAGTTCACCAAGTCCGGATAGCACTGCCAGATGTTGCGTCCTAGAAGGTTGTGACGCTCCTGCTGCAAATACCTCTCGGCGGTACCGTTGAGGTACGTGAAGCGCCAAGACTTGTCTATCGACATGAATCCGTCGCTAAGGCTATCAAGCATTTCCGCCAGATGAGCTGGCGCGGGCTCGTGGGGCCGAGCAGCCAGTGGATGGTGCGTATGTCGTGCCATTTTTCGGACCTATGTTCGCGTGGAACTTAAGAGCCAACTGTTGGCCCGCAAACCGTGGGTCGTAGTATTTTAGCTGCCTGCTCTGACTCATGGAGGACAAGGGGTAGGCCATACGAATCGCCTCTGATCACCATTCTGAAACCGCCGAGTAGTACCGCTCATGGCCGCGAACTGCCCTCAGCGACCGGCCGATAGCGACCCGAAACGGTCGGGCGGCCGTGACATAGCCCGGTACCGTTGCGCGGTCGACCTCCGTGCGCCACCTCCGGCCTGCTGCGGCGGCCGACATCCAATTAAACCCTGACCGCCCACAGGACTTGCAGCACCGCTTGACCCTCACGTAACGTGATGGCCCAAAGTTTGGCCTGCGTATTCGAAGGAGGAAACATGCAACTGACCGTAGGAGAACTGGCAAAGCGTACCGGGCTGACCGTCCGCACGCTTCACCACTACCACGCGATTGGTTTGTTGACGCCTTCAGCGCGCGCCGAAAACGGCTATCGCCTGTACGGTCGCGACGAGATTGCCCGGCTGCATCAGATCCAGGCATTGAGTCGTTTCGGATTGGCGTTGGCGGAAATTGGCGCTTACCTGGACCAGCCCGGCGCGCGCTTGGCGGACGTGATCTCCCGGCAGCTTGCCATGCTGGACCGCCAGATACAGCAGGCCGCGCACCTGCGCGAACGCTTGGCGCAACTGCACGAGCAGCTGGCGGACGGCACGGAGCCTGAGCTGGCCGATTGGCTGAAAGCTTTGGAGATGATGACTATGTATGATAAATATTTTTCGCGAGAAGAACTGGCGCGTTTGCCCCTGTACACCCGTGGGCCGGACGGCGACCCGGACTGGCTTGCATTGGTCCACGAAGTGGAGCAGCTAATGGAGCAGGGCGTGGCGCCCGAGGAGGCTAAACCTCGCCAACTTGCCCATCGCTGGATGGAACTGCTGCTGCGCGATACCAACGGCGATCCGCGCTTGTTGGTGAAGCTGAACCAAATGCACGATCAGGAGCCCGACATGCAGACGCACGTCGGCATTTCCAAAGCCATGCGCGATTATGTGCTGCGCGCCTTCTCGGAAAGCAAGCTGCTTATCTACGAAAAATATCTGACGCCGGACGAAGCACGGTTCATGCGCGAGCATTACTGCGACAGGATTTCGGAATGGCCACCGTTAATCGCAGAGGTCCGGAACGCTATTGATGCGGGCGCGGCGCCCGACTCGGAAGCTGGGCGGGCGCTGGCGCGGCAGTGGTTGGAACTGTTCAGTTCGTATGCGGGCAAGAACCCGGCCACCCACGCCAAGTTCCGGCAGGCACTGATGACAGAGCCCGACTTGACCGCTGGCACATGGGCGGACGACGCGACGCTGGCGTTTGTGCGGCAGGCGATGGGGACGCTGGCGAAGTAGCCAGCCCCCTGACTTCCTGACTTCCCGGCACAAGCCGGCGGGCAAGGTGAATGGACAAGTGGCGAAACTCATTGCCGCCGCAATACGACAGCTTCGATGCCAGAGCTCCCTTGTGGCATCGGTCATGTAAGGTTCCGTTCGTTGCTGGGGAGCGGTCTTTCGTGGTGGGCGATGAGGGGCTGCCGACGTTCACTGACCCCGCAACATCCGCCAAAGCAAGAGGCCGCACTAGGCGGCCATTGCTTTGGACGCACGGCGGGGCCGCGCGTTCGAATCCGCAAGGACGGCCATCGGTGTGATCCGGCAGCTTTCGACCCATTCCCGCCATTCAGTTCCACAAGACTGACATAACGGCTTCACGCGTTAACAGTCTTTTGGAACCTCGAAAACGCTGTGGGTCGTCCTAAATCGCCCACATTCAAATTCGATTCTGGCCGGCGTCTTTACGTTGTTTCGGGACCCTTGCAGCTACAGCTTTTGCTATTGAGCAATTGCCAGGGAAAGCGGACGCAGCTTTGGCTGCCGACGGGCTAATCACCGATCTCACCTCATTCCTGAGGCTTCTTTCTCACATACTTCATCCCGAGGCCGGCCTTATAAAGCTGTCGCGCCCGCAGTTCGCCAGGATACCCCGCTCGAGGTTCGAACATTCCGATCTTCTGCATACTGGTCAAAGAGCGCCGCACCACATCTACCGGAATGTTTGTCCGCTTTGCAAGCGTCTCAATAATTTCCTCGATGGAAAATGGCGTCTGAAGCCCGTCGAAGGCGGCAATCAACCGGTTTACAGCTGATCTGTTTTCGTCGATGTTGGACTCGATGTTAAGGAATGAATACAGTTCGGTCCTGACATCACTGATGAAGGACTTAGAGGCCTGGTCGTAGGCGAGCAGGACACTTTTGCTGGAGAGCCGATTGTCGACCAGGTCGGCCCCTTCACCTGCATTGTCCGCCAGTGTTCGCAGGAACCCGTCGAACAACCGGGGATAAAACGCCGAGTCAGTGCCCGCATCTCCGCCCGCGTCCGAGAAGTAGGACGCAAAGAACGTCGTGGTTTTCAGGCGATTGCGTTCTAACCCTGCGGGAAAGATGTCCAGCAGTAAAGACTCCGAATCATCGTCTGGCAAGGCGCCGTGCGAGATGCTATCGGCCTTGTCGTCTATACGTTTGCAAACGTCGGCGAAGTGTTGCTGGAACCAGGGCAGACTCACAATCCGCGCGAGAGCGAAGTTAAGAATGGTGGTCTTGTTCCAATGAAGATAGAGCGCAGAACCTTCAATTTGCTGTTCGACGTTCTCAGCAGCCCCCGTTGCAAGGTCGGTGCGCAACAGCAGCCGTATCGTGAGCAGTTTTGAATAAGTCCTATCGAACTGGACTGCCGCGAGAAAACGGAACAGAGCTTCGACGAAGGATCGGAGGTCGCTCGCAGGAACTGCCGTTTCAACACCATCGATCACGAACACGCGCTTTTCTGAACGGTTGGCGAAAGTCTGCGGGTCGAGTCGAACGACCCTGTTGGGATGCACGGCGAGTTGTTCGATCTGCTCCTGAAGAGCGGCTTCGAAGATCCCTTCACCCCTCGTGCTCGACGTCGACAGCGCGACGCTCAGCAAAAACCACCAGAATTTTTCAAAGTCTCGGTTACATGCGGCCAGTGCGGACTGGAAAACGCGGTTTGCGCTGGGTAACCCGCCGGCCCGCGAGTCGTTCGCGACAAGCAGCGGTTCAGCCAGATTGCGCCGAACGAGCTCGGACAACAGTCTGGTCTTCCCCGTCCCCTTTCGGCCAAAAACATATGTATACGGACTGTCTGAGCTGAACAACTTGGCCAATCCCGGCGTCAGAATGAACTTTCCATCATCAGTTGAGCCGCTGCTCGTCAGGGTACCTACCGGCATCGCTACGGCAGGATTACCGCTCAGGCCAAGCACGGAGCGTAATTGGCCGATGGCTTCTCGGCTGGCGGTCGACATGTCACGCGGATTCGGCTGCTGCCCGTCGACGAAACTCTGGTCGTGCCTCCAGAACACCCAGTAGGGATCCAAATCCTGGGGATCGATCGCATCCCCGGTCTGCATCGCCTCTGCGATCTTGCCAAGTAGCCCTTCGATGAAGCGTGCGCTCTGGCTACGGGTGTCCTTTGCGGTCTTCTTGGGATCGAGCGAAAAGCTGACAAAAGCTCCCGGAGATTCCGGATCATGTGCCAACAAGGTATCGAGCAGTCGTGAATCGAGGATATGCCGTGCCATGCCGTCTGGACGGACAAAAATCACGGCCGACCCGGGCCACGCCTCCATGATGGGCAAAACGGAGGGGGCAAGCCCGGTTCGATGATCAAAAAGCACGATGTCATAGAGTGGCGAACCATGTTCGCCTCCTGCCTCGACCTGTTGTCGGAGAGCGGCCACTGCGAGTTCCAACACTGACGCATCCATCGACGTGTTCAGCAGAAAAGCAGCGAAGTCCATATCGAAGCGAGCTGCAACGGGCCGCGCGGACACAAGGTCAACGTACCCCGTGACCGATGCGCCAACGTACGTGCGCGATAGTGGCGTCAGCGAAGTGCCTGGTGTCGACAAGCCCATCAGGGTTGCTCCGATGTCGGAAGCCCCAACACCAAACATTGCATCAAGCGAGGGGGCTTCAATGTCGGCATCCACAGTGAGCACACGATAGCCTGCGTCGGCCAGCACCTTGGCCAGCGCTACCAGCACCGTCGACCGCCCCTGACCTCCCTTGTATCCGTAAAAATGAACCGCTTTCGCAGGGCGTTGGCGGGAGGGAGATTTGGTGGCCATATCTTGCTGATCCGCCAGAACGGCGGACGATGCCATGCCCGTTCTGTTGCCAGGAGCGAACGCACTTAGCCAGCTAGTTCCGGCTCCGCCCGGAACCAGAAAGCGGAACTGCTCCTGACGTTCCCTTTCCGTGAGCAGTGCCAATTCGATCATTGGACTAGCGGCAACCGATTCGACGTCATCCGCTGGGATGTTGACCGTCCCACAAAACGCGGCGAGCCGGGCATCGTTGGTCATACCCTCGAACGAACTGTCGACACACAGGATATACAGCGTCGGATGCACGTATTCGACCTCAACCCTGATGCCGGCGATCTGTGCAATGGACTCAATGAATTCAGATATCGTCATGACTGGATCAGAGTGGTTTTTGGAACTTCATTGCAAGGTAGGACCGCGTGCTGCACACGAGATCGGCGAGTGTTTTCATCTGCTCATGAGTCGTCGATGGGGCAGGCCAGCCGTCGGAGACGAGCCGCGTATAACGAATGTAGGGATAGGATTCCGCAGGGGCAAACTGCGCAACGCCGTCCCTGCCTTGCACGCTGATCGCCTTCAGTGCATTACTCAACTGCGCTGAGAACGCATTGAGCCGGACCTTGCAGTCCCGTTGACCGCCTACAGCGAAGCGCTGCGCGAAGACGTTAAGTGCGCGCGGGATGTTGTGGCCGGGCAGCCCAGTTGCCTGTTTAAGGACGAGTTCAATTGCGACCATGCCGCAATAAGCTCTGAGCGTGTCGTCAGCGCTTGAGGCTGCGGCGGCGACGAAGGCGCGGATGTTCGTTGTATGTTGGCTCAATTGTTGTTTAGAGTTCGTTTTCTTGAGCGGCAGCACCGCGGGACTAAGTACTTCATATGATACCAACAGGGGCCACGACCACCCAGGGATTGAACGAGCACTTGGGCAACTACTACGACGGGCAGGGGAGCCGGGAGGTCGGTGCGAAGCTATATTGCGCGCAACTTCTTTCGGGGGATGCCGGTTTTCGGGGACAGCCGCGAACTTGACATACGGGATTGCAGATACGCATGGCGGAAAAACGTCAGCAAACGTCGATGGCTTGATCACAATTTTCATGCCGTGGATGACTGCTTGTTGAACGGAGTGGCCTTAATGCACGTGTGAGCTTGAGAATAGCCGAACGTTTCTTTATGGCCGGTAGTGGTCGTTGGTCGGCCGGGTCTAGCTCACCGCCACTTTGGGGTACGCGAGGGGGCTAGGGTTGGAGAGCATCGTGATGTGATGGACTCGTTCAGCTACCAAGTTCAATGAACTTTCTTAGGAGGAATGGCAAGTTCAATGAACCATTGCGGACAGAGTAAATGAACCACACTTCATTAAGTCGTTGACTTCCAAGGCGTCGAGCTTCGACCTCAAGTGAACTTCGACACTTATCGCGCCGACTTCCCCACGCTGAACGTCACCGTGTCGCCCGAGCGGCGGCCCAGTGTCGACATCAGGCCGTCCAGCGCGGCGCGGTCGGCTTCGCTGGCCGCGCGGGCGAAGGTGACCTCACCCTGAAAGTTCAATCCGCGGGGGCCGGTGCCGCCCTGGCCCTTCACGTCGAGCAGGCCGCTTTCTGTGCTCAGGACCAGCGTCGCGCCGCTCTTTCCGCCTTGCGCGCGCAACAAGTAGGTGCCCACCGGCGTGATGGGCGAGAGCGCAGTCGCCGCGTTGCGCCAGCGCAGGTCGACGGCCGGGCCGGGGGGGAGCGGGGCGCCCAGGCGCAGGGGCTGCCAACTGATCTCCAGCATGCCTTGCGGCGACAACGTATTCCAAGGCGCGCCGAGCGCGGGCAGGACCGTCGCGGGCATGCGCAGGGACGATGCGGGCAGCGCCAGGCCGTTCCACCCGGGGCGCGCGCGTAAGGTGCCCTGCAGCCAGGGATGCGAGATGTCGAGCGCCAGCGTGTCCCAGCGCCATTGCCACTGCACCGGTTGTGGCAGCACGCGGCGCGCCCCTTGGGCCCCCAGTGCGACCCAGCCGCTGCCG
>NZ_DIEJ01000303.1:0-44038 GCF_002418565.1 Achromobacter sp. UBA5777
CCGGCTGCCTCCGCAACGCCCGCCGCTCCGGCCGCCACGCTCTCCGCGCCCGCCCGCATCGCCGGTCAGGCCCGCATCGCCGACAGGCTGCGCGACAAGGTCGCGCCGAACGACACCGTCTTCATCCTGGCGCGCCCCATGGAGGGATCCCGCATGCCGGTCGCCATCCTGAAGTTGCAGGTTGCGGACCTGCCGCGAGCGTTCGTGCTGGACGACAGCACATCCATGTCGCCGGACGCCACGCTGTCCAAAGCCGGCAAGGTGCGCGTGGAGATCCGCGTCAGCCGCTCGGGCAATGCTGCCGCCCAGGCCGGGGACCTGAGCGGCGTGCTGACGGATGTGGGGCCGCGCGCCGACGGGCTGGAACTGGTGGCTGACACTGTAGTGCGCTGACCGCTTCCGCCGTCAGCGCTTTCGGCTCACACCCGCTCGATCCGCGCCGGCAAGCCCTGCCGTACCGCCGCGCCCGATACCCAATCGATCCAGACGTTGGCGTGCTGGCCGCGCGTCGCGTCCCCAAAGCCCAGATCGTTCAGATTGACCCCCGCTGCCAGCGCCGGATCGTGCGGCATCGGCTTGCCGTCGACAACATGCGCGCGCGCGCCCAGCTCGGTATGCCCGTAACCGTGCTCGATGCCCACCGCGCCCGGCTGAACCCCATCGCGCAGCAGGGCCAGCCCCACCACCGACCCGCCCGGCGTCACGATGCGGACCGTATCGCCGTTGCGGATGCCCAGCCGTTCGCCGTCCTGCCGGCTGATCGACACGGGGTTGTGCGGATGCACCTGCCGCAGACGGTTCACGCCGATCGACAGCGAGCTCATCAGGTTGGACTTGAACGAGCTCAGCAGGAAGGGCCAGTCCTCGCGCGGATACTCATCCCGCATATCGCGCCCGTCCGCCAGGCGCGTCGGATACCAGGTGGGACAGCCGCTGTAGCGCTCGCCCGTCATCGCGTGGCGGAACCCCGCCAATTCCTCGCTCCAGACATGCAGCGGCTTGGCATAGGCCACGCGCGTGCGACGCGGCTGTTCGGCCGCTTGCGTCCACGCGTCTTCCATTCGATCGAAGCGCCCGCCACGGCTCATCAGCATCGCAACCTGCCGCCATTCGCCCGGCTTGAGCTTGCTCTGCAACAGGTCGCGGTAGCGGTCGACGCCGGTCAGCGCCATGTCGTCGTCGCTGGCCTCCGGCACCGGACGTCCCGCCGCAAACGCGATGTTGGCCATGCCGCGCAGGAAGAAATCCTCGGGCGTGTCCAGCGCGTACTTGCCGCCGTCCTTGTCCGAGATGGCGCCCTCGCCAAACCCCGGCATGCCCAGGCGCTTGGCGCACGCGATCAGGAAGGTCTCCAGGCACACGGGCTCGTTCGTAGCGGTACGCGACACGCGCGGCTGCACCGCAGGCCAGCGCACGGTCGAGGCCTTGGCCACCACGTCGGCCCACGGCGCGGATACGCCCCAGCTTTCGTACGTGACGGTGTCCGGCACGATGTAATCGGCCAGCGCATTGGTCTCGTTGATGAAGGGGTTGATCGACACCGCCAGCGGCAGGATGCGCGGGTCCTTCAGCTTTTCCAGCGCCACGTGGCGGAAGCCGGCGATGCCGTACACCGGATTGCTCATGTGGTTGAACCAGACCTTGGCGCGGTATGGATAGCCCGCCAGCGCCGACGCCAGCATCTCCGAGCTGAGTCCGCCGGTGGCCGGATACCAGGGCGCGGCCGCCGGATACGCTGGCTCGCCCGCGGCCTTCTTGCGCTTGAACTCGCTGGACTTCTCGTACGGAAAGCGGTTGCGCGACAGCGACACGCCTTTGGGCGAGGCCTTGTTGGCAAAGCCGGCGATGTTGTAGCGCGGGCCCATGCCGTAAGGCGGGAATGGCCCGGCATCCAGCACCAATCCGCCCTCGACGTTCAGGTTGCCCACCAGCGTGTTCAGCATGGCGATGGCGTAGGCGGTGTAGAAGCCCGACCCGCTCATCGTGCCGCCGTGCGCATCGGCCACGGCGCGCTTGCCGTGGCTGGTGAAGCGTTCGGCCAGAGACGCGATCTTGGCAGCAGGCACCCCGCAAAGCGCGGCGTACCCGTCCAGGGTCTTGCGGCGCGACTCCTCGCGCAGCAGGGTCAGCGAGGACCGCACGCGCAGCGCCTCCGGGTTACCGGGCATGCCAGGCGCGGCGATGGAGTCGTCCACAAACAAATCTGCCGATGATGCCGTCGTGTGCGGCGCGAGCGTGCCGTCAGCCAGACGCACGACATATACGTCCTCCCATTTTTCGTCCGCATCGGCCGGTCGCGCCCAGCCCATGTCGGCGCCACGCAAAAACGCGCCCAGGCGAGGATGACCGGGTTCGGCCACCACCAGATGCGTCGCGTTCGTCCACGCCGCCTCGCCCGCCGCCTTCATGGCATTCGGACCGGGTTGCGCCAGCATGCGCGCATCGAAGCGTTCGTTGTCCAAAATCCAGCGGATCAGCCCCATCGCCAACGCAAGGTCGCTGGCCGGATTGACCGGCACCCACTCATTGCCCGATCCCGCCGACAGGCTGGACGAGGCCGGCAGCACCGGGGACACGACCACGTAGGCGAACGCGGATTCACCGGGCCGCACCCGCGCCTCGGCCAATTGGCGGGCCTGGCGCTGAAACGGATTGCCGGCCTGCGCGGGCGCCGCGCCGATGAACAGGCCGAAGCGCGCGTTGTCCCAGTCCGGCTTGCCGTGCGGCATGCCCTTCAGGTCGCCCAGCGCCGCGCCCGCGCCCACCCGGAAGCTCTGTCCGCAGTACGAGCCGTGGTTGCTGAAGTTGACCGTGCCAAACGACTGCCCGGCAAAGCGCTGGATCAGCGGCGTGCGCCCTTCGTTGGACGCGTCGGTAAAGAGAAACTGGTTGACCTTCGCGCCGTACTCCGGGTTGTCCGGGTCCAGCGGCGTCTCGCGGTCGAAGATCGCGCGCAGGCCGTCCACGTGGCCTTCGCCAAACAGGTCGCCGCCTTCACAGACTTCCTGCACCAGTTGCTCGAAGCTGATCGTCTGCCATTTGCCGTCACCGCGCTTGCCGGCGCGCTTCATCGGCTGCAGTACCCGGTACGGGCTGTCCATCTGCTCCAGCATGGCCGAACCGCGCGCACACGACGTGGCGCGCCCTTCCAGCCCGCTGTCGCCGCCCAGTTGCGCATAGACATCGCGCACGGGCGTGTCCATCGCTGCGGGCCGCGTCGTGGCCAGCGGGTGATACGGATTGCCAGCCACGCGCAAGATGCGGTTCTCGGCCGTGTCCACGCGCAGCCGCACGCCACATTGCGTCCAGCAGCCCAGGCAGCTCGACGGGCTGACGATCTGGCCCGGCTGCGCGCTCAGCGCGCCCGTCAGCGGATCGATGCGGAACTCCGGCGTCAGCGAATTGCCGCGTACCGCGTGCGCCGTCGGCACGCCGGCGGTCCCCTGCGCCAGTCCCTTGACCGCTTTGACGACCGTGTCGCCATAGCCTGCCGCAAACGCCGCCATGCCGCCGGCCACCATGCCGCCGCGCATCATCAGCTTGCGCCGCGCCTCGTCGCGCGGCTGGTCCGGGCCATCCTCTGCGTCGCGGCGCTTGTCGTCTTCGTGTTGCTTGTCCATTGCGTTCTTATCCATGTGCTTATCGTCTCGGCGCGCGCTCAGGCGGCCACGGCGCGTGCGCGCGCGGGGAAGATGTCCAGGGCCCAGGTCACGGCGGTGATCAACGCCACGCACAGCCCCAGCACGCCCACCATGCCGAGCAGCCCGTCGCTGCCCCACGGCATCTCATACAGGTACAGCCCGGCGCCGTACTTGGGCACGCCCTGCACGCTCATGAAGACCACCCAGCGGAAGATCCACGCCGCGCCCAACATCGTCAGCGCCAACGCGGCCGACGGCAGCGGCGCCGCCAGCGTGCGCGCCGGCCGTTGCAGCAGCGCGATGATGCAGAAGGCCGTGATCACGGCGCCCGCCAGACTCAGGCGCCAGATCGGAAAGTCCGCGAAAAGCCGCAGCGCCGCCTCGAAGGACGGATCCAGTCCCAGCAGGCCCAGCAGCACCCACGCACCCGCGCCCAGCGCCATCATCACGACGGCGGTCACGCTCAGCCGGCGCAGCATCTCCACCGGCAACGCGCGCAAACCGCCGGGCAGCCAGCGGCCCACCAGGAACATCGCGCCCAGCGCGCCCAGCCAGGCGGTCAATGCAAAGTTCACCGGCAGGAACACGGTGTGCCACAACGGCCGCGAGCGCAGCACCATCACCTCGGCCCCGGTGTAGACAAGGATGGACAGCGCCGACAGCGCCAGCGCCGCCGCCACCACCCGCAGCCACCCGATCCGGCCCCACCACCACGCCGCACAGAACAGCAGCGCCAGCGTCACGAAGACCGGCAGCAGCAACGCCCCCAGCCACATCCACGACCACGGCGTGATGTGCGCATAGAAGTGCCAGAAACGGCCGGGCTGATGCAGGTCGGCCAGCAGCGACACCGGCGCGGCGATGGCGCTGACCAGCAGTACCGTCACCGCCGCCGGCAGCAGGCGACGCGGGGCGGAATCTGCCCGCCCGAACGTCGCGAAGGCCGCGGTCAGCGCGGTGGTCGCGCTGATGCCGATCAAAAAGAAATACTGCACGGCCCAGGGCAGCCAGGCGGCGTCGTAGACCGGCGTGAGCAATTCAGAAATTCGCATGAGAGTCCCCTTCCTTGGCTCAGTGGCCGCCCGCCAGGCGCACACCGGCCTGGCCGTCGACCTGGTGCACAAACGCATCGGGCAGGCCGATGTAAAAGACGTGGGGATCGGTCTTCATCTCGGGCTTGAGCACCTTGATGTCGGCCTTGTGTTCGGCCAGCAGCCGCGAGATCGCACTGTCCGGATCGTTCATGTCGCCGATCACGCGCGCGCCGCCGACGCAGCTTTCCACGCACGCCGGCAGCAGCCCGGCTTCCAGCCGGTGCTCGCAGAACGTGCATTTGTCCGCGGTCTGGGTCTCGTGATTGATGAAGCGGGCGTCATAGGGACACGCCTGCACGCAATAGCCGCAACCCACGCAGCGCGCGTTATCGACCAGCACGATGCCGTCCTCGCGCTGGAATGTGGCCTGCACCGGACAGACCGGCACACAGGGCGGCTTGTCGCAGTGGTTGCACAAGCGCGGCAGCATCACCATCGAACAGGGGCCGCCGGTTTCGGGGGTTACCTCGTACTGCAGGACGGTGGTGCGGAATTGTCCGATGGGCGGCACGTTCTCCAGCGAACAGCTCACCGTACAGGACTGGCAGCCGATGCATTTGCGCATGTCGACGACCATGCCGTAGCGCTTGCCGGCCATGCCGGGCCGGCGCGGCGGCTGGCCATTGAGCCCCGGCGCGGCGTCGGCGTGGATGGGAATGACCGTGGCGGCGGCGCCCAGGCCGAGCAGCCCTTTCAGGAAACCGCGTTTGCCCGGGAGCGGTGTCTCCGGGGGCCTGTGGGGGGTGTGCATCGTTAAACTCCGAAACGTTTAAGTGTTACGGAAATTAACTTATCACCTGTAGTTATATAGAGCCTTGATATCTGTCAATTGGGGGACGGAGTCGGGGCGGCGATGGGACGTCGTAATCGCATTTGGTGTGAGGGGTGTGCGGGAATAGATCGCCACACGATCTGGGCGCGAGTCGCAGATTCAGCGAGGTGGAAACTTCAATGCCGGCTCCCACGCCATCAGTTTCTGCTCGAAACTGGCCGCCGCGTGGGCGGGGCTGGTCGAGGGCAGCTCGTAAATGTCGAGTTTGGGCGCCTGCAACGTCGGCAGCACATGCCGCCGGAACATCGCTGCGGCCTTCGCACCGTTGAAGCAGATGCGCCCGATGGACGGGTGACGGTTCAAAAACGCCTGGAAATCGTTCGGCACCAACGTATCGCCCCGGATGTCGGCATCCAGGCTGCCCGGCCGTTCGCAGGCCTGCAACACATCCCACAGCGCCACGCCGTTAGCCTGCAGCGCGTGCAAGCGCCCGTCGTAGTCCAGGCCAGGATCGAATCCAAAGATCCGCGCTGCCAGGGGCCAGAACGCATTGCGCGGATGCGCGTAATACTGCACCTGCCGCAGCGAGGCGACGCCCGGCATGGAGCCCAGCACCAGCACGCGCGCCCCCTCCCCCACGACCGGGGCAAATCCCGTCACCACCGTCTCGCACCGCGCCGCCGCGGTTTCGTCCCTGGTCTTGTCCATGCCCGGAAGGATACCTGCCCGGGGCGGGCGTGCCCTGCTGCCCCGCGTTGATCGTTCGCCGCATGGAACAGTGCTTATCAGCCACGGGCACTACCGATATCGGCGTTCCGCCCTTATCTTCTTGCCTATGACGAACGGCCCCGAAGGGGCCGCGCAACAGGAAACCTCACCATGAAGAAGATCCTCGGCGTGCACGCCAGCCCCCGTCCCCACTGGGTGGGCGACGGATTTCCGGTGCGCTCCATGTTCTCGTACAACGACAAGGGCCGCGACACCAGCCCGTTCCTGCTGCTGGACTACGCCGGCCCCGCCGAATTCGGCCCGGCCAGCCAGCCCCGCGGCGTCGGCCAGCACCCGCATCGTGGCTTTGAGACCGTGACCATCGTCTACAGCGGCGAAGTCGAACACCGCGACTCCACCGGCAACGGCGGCGTCATCGGCCCCGGCGATGTCCAGTGGATGACGGCGGCATCGGGCATCCTGCACGAGGAATTCCATTCCCACGCCTTCACCCGTACGGGCGGAAAGCTGGAAATGGTGCAGCTCTGGGTCAACCTGCCCGCCAAAGACAAGAAGGCGCCGGCCGGTTATCAGGGGATTCTCAACGCAGACATTCCGGTCGTAGCGCTGCCGGATGACGCGGGCTCGCTGCGCGTGATCGCGGGCAGCTACGGTGGCCAGGCGGGGCCGGCGCGGACTTTCACGCCGATGGATGTGTGGGATGTAAAGCTGGCGGCGGGTAAGACGGCGACCTTCCCGATTCCGCCGGGCCGCAACAGCATGCTCGTGATGTTGCGCGGCACGGTTCTGGTCAACGGCGAAGCTGTCGCGCGGGATGCGCAGTTGGCGCTTTTCTCGCAAGAGGGAGAGGACATCACGGTCGAAGCGAATAACGACGCCGTGTTCCTGATCCTGAGCGGTGAGCCGATCGATGAGCCGGTTGTCGGCTACGGGCCCTTTGTGATGAACTCGCAAGCGGAAATCGTGGAGGCGATCCAGGACTTCAACGCCGGGAAGTACGGGCAGATGCATTAAGGCGAACGCTCCGCCAGCCCCCCGCGCCCGCATGCCAGTGAACGGCATGCGGGCGCGGTCGCGTTTTGGGGCCAGGCAGATCTGACGATCACGATGCCGACTGGCGCGGCGAGGACCCGCCTATTCCAAAGGCGCCTCATACGGCACCTGCACCAGTTCACCCGCCGCCGTCCGGGCAAACGCCGCAGGCGGTGGCGTATCGAGGAGCGGGATGATGTCGGGGGAGAGGTTTGCGATGGTGTTCACGTCGAAAACCCCGTGATTCGACGGATCATCCATGTAAGCCTGCGTCTCGTCCCCGGCCTGAAAAGCCCAGCCGCTGTCTTCGGGGAACATCGGTTCCTCACGCACCATGTAGCCCACTGGCCTGCCTTGCACCGTGATCCTGTCGGTGGCAATACATCCGCCCTTGCCGGTAGCCAGGGGTTTGAGTTCAGCCGGTGCAAGCTTGAAAGTTTTGGTGGGTCTGTTCATGGCGTTCACTCAATCCCGTTCCAACTGGCTGGCAAACTGTTTGGCGACGCCTTGATAATGCTTCGCGGATGCCGTGTTCTTTTGCTGCGAATAATACGCGCTGACCTGCTTCGCGGCACGCTCGGCGACCTTGAAGCTGTCGTCGATATCCACTCGCTCAGCTTCCTTGGAGGTGCCGATCTCCTTGCCGTCAAACAGGCCTGCGCGGTAGCCGGCCCCGTCACTGACAACGCCGATAATCGGGACGCCAGCGCGCAACTCGCCATAAAAGGCGGGGCCAGCCTGATTTGCCGTGCGAGCCACAATCGTGCCGACGCCGGTTGCCACGCCAGTGACGCTGGAGCAAAAACCCGTCCAGTACTTGGGTCCATCGCCCAGAGATTCCGGCGCAACGAAGCGGCATTGCGTGCTGGGATCCGTGGACCATTTCAAACTGGCGCTGGCTTCAGCCGCCCCGGCCGAAACCGGCATCGCTGCGCAGACTAGCGCCGAACCGATACCGAGCGCTAACTGGCTCATGCTCTTAGCGTGGAATTGCACGTTCAAGACTCCGTATTCAGCGAGGGGAAATTCACGCGCTCGGCGGCGGGCCCACCGGCATGCGCATCGTGGCTCGCTTTGTATCACCGCTATTCACGCGCGCATATTGCCGAGCGCGGCAAACCCGTAATAGGAAGTGGATAACGTGAAATTTCGTGTCAGGCAATTTACGGTTGGCCGATCGTGCTGCCGAATGGGCCGGCCCGGCGCGACTTGCAGCACAGCGAAATGCTGGATGAATCGTTCCCAAACCTATGGGTTTTCCCTTAGCAATTCCCAGTAATAGTTAGCAACGCAATACACGCCATCGTCCTCGCATGTCGCCCTGCATGCCCGTGATATGTTCGATCCCTAATTATTTCCGCCGCTGTTATCTCTCGACACTTCCACACAACGATGATGACCGCAATCGCCCGCTCTCCCTACTCTCTCGCTTGGCGCCTGGCACTGACAGTCGTCTTCGTGCGCGTCGCCTACGCCGCGTTGGTGCAAGGCTACACACTGGTCGGACTTCCCGAATCCGCGCAACTGCGCGAAACGTTCATCCTGCCGCAATACCTCGTGCCGTTCCTGGCCAACATCGCGGCTTCGTCCATTTTTGTTGGCTTGACGATATGGAGCACCACGCATCGCTGGCTGCGGCAGCACGACACGCATGAAGTAGACGCGCCGGGCAAACTTTTCGGCATCGCCATCATCTTGACGTTGGTGTTCTCGCTGGCCGTGTCGGCCCTGATGATTTATCTGCAAAGCGTGTTGGTGCTGTATGCCGTGCAGCACGCCAGCGCCGCCAACAACTTCCTGACAATGAGCCTGTTGCTCAGTGCCTTGGCTGTCGCCTTGGAAGTGGTGGGCGCGCACCTTGCCGTGCGCATCGCCATGCGGACCGTTCAGCCTGCAGATCACGCCGGTGGTCCCGCGTATGAACAGCGTCACGCGGCCTGGAGTGCTGGGTCGATGATCTTGGGCTGGCAATTGAGTGTGTGCATCGCCATGGGCACCTACCTGAATGCGCAATCACTCACCGTCGGCTGGCTGCAATATGCGCTGGGTTTCCTGATCCTGCCCGTCCTGCTTCTGGTGCTGTGCACGGTGGTCTGCCTGAAAATCCTGCCGCACCCGGTCGGCGACTCGCGTCAAGGGCGTGCAGTCGCGCTCGGCACGCTGGCCTTCTGGCTGGCGCAAGTGCTGGGGGTCGGCCTGGGCTTTCTGGCGATTCGGGCAATGACATGGGACCAGCTGATCCGCGCCGCGGATTCCAACGTGGTGGCGGTGGTGATGCTCGTGGTGTACGCGGCGCTGCTGATGCTGGGATGCTGGATTGGGAAGCTGGCGCTTTATGGCGGTTCGAGAAGGTTTGTACCGGCTAGCTGAGCATCGCGCGGAAGATGCCGAAGTCGCTCAGTTTTGCCAGTGCTCTAGTCGGCGTAGAAACTTCCCAGAATTCCGTCGATGACGGGAAAAGTGGGTTTTGTTCCGATCGTCCATCAGCATGTTCATCTGTCCAGAGGAGCAACCCCCTAATAGTGACGACAAGATGAAAAGCTCCTGCATTCACTTGCGTTGAACGTCGCCAGCGATCTTCCTGGCCGTCAGCGTCACGGTGAAGAACTCGTTAAGCTTATCGGCCGGAACGGCATCCAACTGGCCCCTTCCATACTCAGCATGTTGCCCGTCCTCGAATCGCGGGTAATACCCTTTCCAGAAATAGCGCACCTGTGTGCCGCCCGCGAACACTTCTTTCGCAGGCAGCCCGGCTACAAATCGCGTATCGGCCATGTCCGCCCGTGCTCGCAAGGCGACGCGGGCCTCTGTCAATGCCCAATGGCATACCCCCCGCCCGTAATAGTCTTCATTGAGCAGCATGTCGGCGTACACGGTGCCCGCGTACTCGGTGGCGGATATACGGGAAAGGCGGAATGGTTCGTGGCTGGTCAATGTCGGCACGTGGCCCGACACGGCGTTGGATTGTCCACAGCGCGCGCCGTTGCTGGCGTCGAATTGCGCAGTACCTTCGACTACCGTAAACGGCGATTTGCCGTCGGCTGCACTTGAGAGATCGGACGCATTGGCAAGTGTGAGCCGTATCTCATAGGCCTGCGTCGGAGCGGGATTCAGCTTGCGTAGCGGTGCCTTGGCCGTTGTATCGCCGTAACTTGACCCGCACCCGGCGGTGGCCAGAAAGACCAGCGCAGGCAATGTCCGACTTAAGATCGGCGGCGAGAGATATCGAAGAGCGTTCGGCAAGGTCAATGCTTCCTAGGCAAGGAATTTGATCGCAAAGTTTGCCACGAAATTGAACGACTGATTTTGGCCGGCAAACGTCCTAGTTGTCCGACCGATTTCGACCCATAGCGGCCATGCGTGATCAAATCCGATGCGCGCGCAGTACCAGCAGTTCAACATCGGCTACTCGCACCTCCTAGAAATCTAGGCACGGGCCAGTCTTACCGTGCCCGTCGCGTCACGCCGTCGCGCGTAGTCGACGGTGCTACCCCAAAAAGAGCGCGATATCGTGCGAGAGCATAGGAGGAATAGGCGTACCCGTTCTGCTCAAACGTTTCGCTGATGGAGGTCGAATCTCGGCGTGCATCAAGCAACGCATGGTGAATCGCATGGAGCCGTCGCAAATTGAGGTACTGCATGGGACCGCGTCCAAAGCAGTCATGGAAGAAGTTCCTAAGTGATCGAGCTCCGACAGGAAGCCCATCAAGCGGCGCGGCTACCAATCCTGTACTGTCGACCTCACTGAAAAAGTCCAAGGTCGCGTCGCACAGCTCGTGATTCGAGGCCGCTGGACGGCCGATTGCCGTCGAGCGCTGGCTACCCGAGTGCACCAGATTCACGATTGCGTTCTCGATAAGCATGCGGCCCTCAGCAGGGGGCGTGCGCGGGTCCGCGCCAATTAGCGCCGCATCTTGAAGGGTTTGGAGCACACGGGGCGTGGTCTCCACCATACGGGTCGATCGACTCCAGAGGCGCAAAACATCGCCTATGACGTCATCTCCGCGCAACAGGCCTGCTCCAAGAGGCAGGGCAATAGACGTCCAATGATTGGGCCCGGCAGCGCGGAAAACGAAGCCTCGACCCGGGGCCAGGACACCCAAATTTCTGCCAGTAAAGCGAACGCCATTCAACCATGTTGGGCTCGGCTGACCTCTGGACAGTAAGAACATCAAATGGCTGGGCCATCCGGAAGCCTCACATAGGTTCGGAACGCTCTCCACACCCCGTTGAACGGCTAACCCATCCACATCAGCATGCCCGAGCCGCCACCGTCCATCGCGGGGGCCGAGTAACCGCACGCTCAAATCGACATCGACGACGGCACTTTCAAACTCTCCAAACGAGTCAAAACGGTGCAACTCCATCAATTGCCTCGTATCTGTCTATCGAGTTATTGCCAAAATTAGCATGGACGCGGGACGTTGTCGCCGTTAACAATGACCTCGAAGCTTGATGCGGCCCTGCGACGCCGGGGCGCTCATAGGTCCCCCCCAATCGAAGAATTAGGGAGCGTAAGCATGAAGAGTAGGTTCGCAGTCTTGACGTCTGTCGCCATGTTGATCACGACAGGCCTAGCGCCGGCGCTCAGTGCATCCTCGCAACACGGCGATCGCCCTACGCTAGCAATGCCGGCCCCCGGTATCGTCATGCATCCGGAGTACGCCAAGACTATTGGCCGCATGGCGTACGTGTGGGGCTGGCCGATGGTGAACATGCTGAATCGCAACGAGCGGATCACCAAGGCGCCTCGTCCAGGTCTGCTGGGAGGAGTCCTGCCGGTCGCTCCCCGCGGTCAAGTGGGCATGCTTCACGATTACATACTCCCCGCGGAGACTTTCGTCACCTGCCCAAACCAGGACGTTGTCTACGGCCTTGGATTCTTTTCGCTCGATGAAGAACCTGTAATTGCACAAGTGCCGGATTTCGGCGACCGGTTCTGGGTGTACGCGCTCTACGACCAGCGTACCAATCAGTTCGGTGAGCTTGGCAAGCCATACCAAAGCAAGCCCGGCTTCTATCTACTGGTGGGTCCGAACTGGAAAGGGGAGAAGCCCGCCGGCGTACAGGCGATCATCCGAAGCCCCACCGCTCTGGCCAACGCCATTCCGCGCATCTTCATGGATGACACGGACGCGGACCGCCAGGCTATCCAAAAGAAAATCAACCAAGTGGTCTTCTATCCATTGAAGGACTTCGACGGAAAGATGAAGTCGATAGACTGGAAGAGCACCGCCGATATCCCGAATCCTGGCGCAGACAGCGCTAGTGCTGGAGAAACGCGTTGGGTCGTTCCGGAACAGTTCTTCGATCAATTCAGCCAGGTGCTGGAAATGGTGCCGCCGTTGCCTGGCGAAGAAGCCATGTATGCGCAGTTCCGCTCGGTGATGGCCGCGGCGGCTAAGGACCCGGCAATCAAGGAAGCGCTGGTGCAAGTCGCCAAGGAAACCGAGGAGCAGGTGATCACACCGTTCTTCCAGTGGAAGCACAACGGCGCTCCGGCTGGCAATAACTGGAACCGGTCGGTCAACAATGCTCAGACTGGACTGGACTACTTCAATCGAACGGGAACGGCCAAGTCGAATATGTTCGACAACCGGCCTACCGAGACCCAGTATTTCTATACCGACTACGACTCTTCCGGAACCACCCTGGATGGTGGCCAGCAGTACGAGGTCCGCTTCGCTTCGGGCCAGTTACCGCCCGTCAAAGGTTTTTGGTCCCTCACGCTGTACAACAAACACCATCTGTTCAGTCCAAACGACCTCAAGCGGTTCTCGCTGGGCACCAAGAATAAAGATCTAATCCGGGGACCGGATGGATCCGTGACGATCTATGTAGGGCCGACCTCGCCTGGCAAGGACAAGGAGCCTAACTGGCTACCTTCGCCTAACGAACCCATTTCGCTATATATCCGCGCCTATTGGGGCGATAAGGGCATCCTCGACGGTAGCTGGAAACCTCCCGTCGTCAAAAAGGTTCAGTAAGCGCCCGCATCTGAGAAGCGACGGCACCAGCCGTCGCCCGTTGATACGTTGGCGTCATGGCCGCGCCATTTCCAGGAGTCGATTCATGCCCGCTTTGCCCAAACTCTCCTTGTCTGCCGGCCTGCTGCTGGCGGTCCTGGCGCCCTTTGCGTCTGCATCCGCGCAGTCTGATGCGCCCAGGTCGCCATTGGTCCAACAACTGAACAACGGCAACTGGCTGGACCCCAAAGAGGCCGAGAGCCTGCGGGACGAGCTTTACTATCAGCGCGCTATTCACGCCTATATGACCATGTTGCCGGCGCTGAACGTCATCGGCATGCGCGATGGCTCTGAGAAGGAATTTGGCGCCGGCTACAACGTGCTCCCCATCTGGAAGCAACGTATGGATTCGCGGACGATGGTGCCCACGCCGAATGCCGACGTCATTTATTCCATGAGCTACCTGGATCTGAAGAAGACCGGCCCGCTCGTGGTGAATGCGCCTCCGAATGTCATCGGCATGTTCACCGACTTCTTTCAGCGCACCATCACGGACGTTGGCGCTATCGGGCCGGACCGGGCCCGAGGTGGCCTTTATTTGCTTTTGCCCCCGGATTACGAGGGGCATGTGCCCGCTAGCTACTTCGCTTTTAAATCACCGACATACAACGTCTTCTTGTTTTTCCGCACAGTGATGGCCAAAGGTGAGGGCAAGCCCGATCCAACGCCTGCGGTGAAGAGTGCGGAGACGACGAGGGTCTATCCCTTGTGGGAGACCGAAAAGGACATCAAGCCGATGAATTTTCCGGACGCGAGCGGCAAGCAGATCAACATGATGTATCCCATCGACAATACCTACTGGACCAAACTGAAAGAGTTCGTTGACTACGAGCCGGTGGAGGCGATCGATCCGGAATTGCGCGGTGTGCTGGCGTCCATCGGCATTATCAAGGGTCAGCCCTTCCAGCCCACCGCGCGCCAGGATGAGCTGCTGAAAAAGGCGGTAGAAACCGCACCGAAGATGATTTTGGCGAATCGACAGTTGGGGCGCGAGGATAAGCGCAATCTGTACTACAAGGATCGGTACTACGAAAACACGTGGGCTGGGGGAACGGCGGAATGGATGCAGGATAGCTATCTGGATGTCAGTCAGCGCGCGAATTTCTTTCAGTTTGCCTATTCCTCCGCGCCCGCTATGGTCATGCATACCACCGGGGCTGGCTCAAAGTACCCCTTCACGGCGCGTGATCAGGAAGGCAACTTCCTCGAGGGCAGCCACACCTACAAATTGCGGTTGCCGCCAAATCCACCCGCGGCTCTATTCTGGGCGGTCACGGCGTACAACATCACCGACGGCACGATGCCGGAAACCAAGCAATTGCTGCCGTCGACCAATGGCTATTACGACATTCCCAAGCAGTCTGATGGCTCTGTAGAGATCTGGTTTGGACCAGAAAAGCCTGAGGGCGTCGCCGAAACCGCGTTCATCCAAACGATTCCCTCTCGTCACTTCCTTGTCGCACTGCGCTTGTATGGCGCCCAAGACGCCTTCTATGACCAGACGTGGAAGCCGGACGACGTCGTCAAGGTCAAGTGATTCCACGCTGCGGCCTTCGACTATCGGTCGATGAGCTGAAGCAACAGGCCGCTATCGATTCGGGGTATGTAATGAACACAGCTTTGATTAGGATCGCCGTCACGGTTGCGGTTGCTACCGTATCGGTAGCGACCTCTGTGGAAGTGTCAGCTCAAACAGACGCCGCCGACTCTGCGGCACAGGCCAACAATCCGCTGGCCAACATGACGGCCTTCAACATCCAGAACTATTACATCGGTAGGCAGACGGAAACCGGCGATACCGCCAACCAGTTCTGGCTGCGTTATGCCCAACCATTCTCCATATCCAAAAGCAATTGGCTGATGCGGGCCTCGCTCCCTGTGAATACGTTTCCGGTGGACAACAGCCACAAGACGGGCATTGGTGACTTGAATATCTTCACTGCCTATCTCATAGATACCGGGAACCCCGCCGTCAGCTTTGGCATTGGGCCGCAGATCACTGCGCCTACGGCGACCAAGAAAGAGGTGGGCAGCGAAAAGTGGTCGGCCGGCTTGGTCAACGTATTGTTCGACGCCAGTTCACCGAAGTTCCAGTACGGCTATCTGCTGTCTTGGCAGAGTAGCTTTGCCGGTTCCAGCCGACGCGAAGACGCGAACTTGGTCGCCTTGCAGCCTTTCGCGATGTATCAGCTCGGTGGTGGCACCTATCTGCGCGCGGCGCCGGTCTGGACTTACAACTTGAAGAACGATGGGTATAGCGTGCCGCTAGGGATAGGGATCGGCCAAGTCTTTAAACGTCAGAAGACCGTCTACAACCTGTTTGTTGAGCCTCAGTTTGCCGTAGCAAGTCGGGGCCCGGGACAGCCCGATTGGCAAATCTACATGGGTTTGAATATGCAGTTTCCGAATTAACGTGACGCTTCCGTGCGCCCGACGCGGCTGAACTCGGCCGAGGGGGCCAGCGACGGTTCCTGGCCGGCAGCCGCCTTTGAGGGCATACCGTTCTCGATCTCAAGCGGACTCGCCACATCCACGGCGCAAAGGAAGCAAGGCCGACGCTCGGGAGCACCGGCCTTGTGGTTCACGGGCGAGTCCGCCTAGGGGGTCACGATGTTGAACCAGAACTCGAAGTTGTCCAGCGACGCAAACATATCGGTGATTTTCTGCTGATCGCCAGTAACCTTGACGTCACCCTTCGCCAGCGCGTCCTTGAGAGTCATTTCCTTGAGCATCATGCGGTTCAGGGACTCGCGGCTGAGCGTCATGCTAGCCGTGGGTTCCTTTGCCTGTTTGCCCTCAGTGTGGTTAAGCACGCCATTCACCATTTCCAACGTGTACTTCTGATTTGTATCGGTGAAATCCAGGTTCAGCACGACATGCTTGCCGGCGGCCTTCTCGCGGTTCAGGCGCACCGCGAAATAGTCGAACAGCATGTCCAGCGTCATCGCGCGCACGGTATCCGGGCTGGCGGTGTCGGGAACCGGCAGCTTTTGCACGCCTTCGCGCAACTCCTTGGCGCCGGTCAGGTAGAAATTGCGCCACGGGCCGCTCTCGGCCTGGTAGCCCATCTGCTCCAGCGCGTCGGCCTGGAGGTTCTTGGCCTCCTGATTGTCAGGCTCGGCAAAGACCGCATAGTTCACGACTTCCGCTACCCAGCGATAATCCCCCTTCTTGTAATACTCGCGCGCCTTCGTCAGGATGGCGGGAACGCCGCCCATCATGTCCACATAGCGCTTGGAGGCCTCCTGAACCGGCAGCGTGTGCAGCGTCGCGGGATTGCCGTTGAACCATCCCAAATACAACACGTACGTCGCGCGCACGTTGTGATTCACGGAACCGTAATAGCCGCGGTTGGAGAACTTGGTGGCGATCGCCTCAGGCAACTTGACCTGCTCGGCGATCTCTTCCTTGTTGTAGCCCATGTTGGCAAGACGCAAGGTCTCGTCGTTGATGTAGCGGTACATGTCTCGCTGCATGCCCAACTGCTCCTGGACTTCCTTTTTGCCCCACACCGGCCAGTGGTGCATGGCGTACATGACCTCGACATCGTCGCCCCACAACGCCAGGGCCTCGTTCAGTTACTTCGACCACGCCAGCGGATCGCGGATCTTGGCGCCGCGCAGCGAATAGGTGTTGTGAAGCGTGTGAGTGGAGTCTTCGGCCGTGTTGAGCGCCTTTTTCTCCTTGATGTAGTACAGCATCTCCGCAGGCGCTTCGCTGCCCGGCGCGTAGAGGAACTCGTAGGTCAGCCCGTCGATGGTGCGCGTTTCGCCTGTCTTTTCGATGATGTCCGTCGGCGGGATGAGGGTGACGGTACCCGCCGAGGTCGTCGTGCCCAGCCCAGCGCCTACTTGGCCGGTGGCGCTAGGCGGCAGCAGGTTGCCGTACATGTAGCTCGCGCGGCGGCTCATGGCCGTGCCCGCCATGACGTTTTCCGCCACGGCATGCTCCAGAAACCCCAGTGGCGCGTAAATCTTGACGGTGCCGGCCTTGACGTCCACCTCATCCACGACACCGCGCACGCCGCCGTAGTGGTCCACGTGGCTGTGCGTGTAAATGACTGCGACCACGGGCTTCTTGGGGCGGTGCTGGTAGTAGAGATCCAGCGCGGCCTTGGCCGTTTCGGTGGAGATGAGCGGGTCCATGATCGTCAGGCCTTCCTTGCCTTCGACAATCGTCATGTTAGACAAATCGAAGTTGCGGACCTGGTAGATGCCGTCGGCCACCTGGAACAACCCTGAAATGTTCAGCAATTGCGATTGCCGCCAGAGGCTAGGGTTGACCGTGTCGGGCGCGGGAGCGCCTTCCTTGATGAAGTCGTACTTGGTGGGATCCCAGACCAAATTTCCCTCTTCACCCTTAATCAGCCCGGAGGGAAGAGGAGCGATAAAACCCTTGTGTGCCAGCTCGAAGGACGTCTTGTCCGAGAAGGGCAGTTCCTTCGGCAAAGCGGCATTGGCGTCCTTGGTGGCCGCTTCTGCCGGCCGAGGGCCGTCAGCCGCCCAAGTGGCCGTCGTCAGACCCATTGCGAACGTCGCCACGGCAGCGGCGATTGTTCGCTTGCGCGGCATGGCCACCCGAAATTGCATTCTTGCGGACCTCGATGCAGGTCGTCTATTAGCGCGCAGGGCAACTCTTGCACCCTCGCAAACACTCCGCTGTCCGAGGTAGTGGTTGCCCTGGGGGGGGCCAAGCGCGGGCATCGGCGTGACCCTGAAGAGGAGACGCACCCGCTCGCGAATCCACGTTGGCGATGGAATGGGTCAATCGGCAGATGTCGTCGATGAACGGCAAAAGGTGTTGCAACACCCCAAAATCGTCGCATTGCTCAAGGCTACACGTGGGTGCCAATGGCGGAGAAGTGGACACTGGGGCTGCGTGCCGACAGCCAGATCACCTGAGGCAATGTGCCCTTTTTCCGACAACCCTATGTGGACCAACGAGGGGGATCACGGGGTCGCTATCAGGATCGCGACACGTTGACGGGTGAAGTGGAACTGCGGTGGAACGTAACCCCCCGTTGGTCCGTGCTGGGCTTTTCCGGAGTCGGCAAAGCCTACGGTCGATGGAACACGTTCTCCAGCGCCTCGAATGTGGTGACTATCGGCACCGGCTTTCGCTATCTGATAGCGCGCGAACTGGGACTCGCGATAGGAGTAGATGTGGCGCACAGTCGTGACCAGAATGCCTTCTACATTCAAGTGGGAAGTGCATGGCGATGAAGGCAGCTTGGCGGCTGTGGTGAATTTGCCATAAGCAAATATGGCGGGGTCAAGATGCTCTGCCTTTAAGCTACTATGGATCGATTGGCTTGAACCTTGATTCAGGCGAAAGTTCAGCTTTCCTGTCGTGTCCGGTTAATACTGATTCTGCGCAGGTACTAATGTGAACTACTCCCTTTTCCTGGCCGCCGTGGCTGTGGTGTTTTTCACGCTGTTGTTGCTGGCCATGCGGCTTGGCAAGGGACTCGGGCGGAGTGCCGACGAGACAAGTCGGTCAGGAACTGCGGCCATCGAGGCGTCGGTGTTTGCGCTACTCGGACTTCTTGTCGCCTTCACCTTCTCAGGTGCGTCCCAAAGAATGGCCGACCGTCGGGCCTTATTAGTTGAAGAGGTCAATGCAATCGGCACGGCCTGGCTACGCATCGACCTTCTCAGCCCCTCGGATCAGCCAGCCTTGCGCGAACACTTCCGCCGCTACGTCGACGAGCGAATCAGCTATTACCACCAGGTGGCGGATCTGGACAAGCGGGAAGCAATTGCTGCACGGGTGGGTATGCTTCAGAAAGAGATCTGGACGTCCTCAGTCAACGCCTCACGTAACGCTGCACCACCTTTTGCCGCGTCCTATGTAGCCGCTGTTAATGACATGTTTGATGTATCAACTTCTCAAACCGTCGCGCAAAAGATCCACCCGCCCCTCGTCGCATACATTTTTTTAGGTTGTTTGGCGTTGATCAGCGCGGGATTAGTGGGATTCAATCTGGCGTTAGCCAAGCGTGCAACCCTGCCGCATCAAGTCGTGTACGCCGCGGTCATGACGGCGGCGCTGTACATCATCATTGATTTCGAGTTTCCTCGGGTCGGCGCAATTCGCATCGACCAGAGCGACGCATTGCTGATTTCGCAACGTCAATCGATGGTAGACCCCGATGGAACTGCGCGATAGTCATGAACGAGGTAAGACGAGAATTGCCGGCCATCGTAAGCCCGTCGTAGAGCACGCTAGGGAGGTGATCCAGCCGAACTTTTGGCTCTCCGCCCTGGTTGTTTGCCTGCTATCCACTGACGCTCAAGGGCAGGAGCGACTTCGCTTGACTCAGGACGATCTGCAAAAGCGTGCAAACGGTGTACTGGCGCTGATGTCGTTCTCGATAGTCCCCGACATCACCACCAGTTCGCTCAATATCGGTAGTGGAGGCGGATCGACCTCGGGTTCAAATGAGTTTTTTATGACGCAATTGGGCGGAGGCGACACGGTTTCCGATTCGGTTCCCATTTACCTTGAGGGCGTCTTGGCGGGCAGCCGCTACGATCCAACTTTCATCGCAACGCAAGGCGCCGAGCAGCGGAAAATTCCAACGAAGTGGAACAGCATATCTGCGACAGGCGGAGTGGGGTGGGATTTCAAGCTCACAGACGAATTGAAACTTCGCCCAATTTTTAATATCGCTCTGGGGAATGTGACGAGTGACCTGCGCGCGGCGAGCTGGTACGTAGGACAACGCACCGGCCGGGACATCGATTTTCTAAATCGCGGGTCGCTGAACGCGTATGGACTCGGAGGGTCGATCATGCTGGATTACGAGCATTACCGGCCAGGCTACGAAGTGGATGTGGAGCTGCGATATTCCGATATCCGTCTGAAGAGCTTCGACAGTTCGGCGGCGGTACAGGGTAATGCAACAGCACAATCCGCCAACCTTTGGGCGCGCTATCGAGCGCCCACCGGAATTGCGATGCTGCAACGACCGCTGCGGTATGTACTGGAGTTGACGCATTCCGAGTTTCTCGGAGATCAAAAGGGAATTCTGGGGTTTGATCGGCTAACTTCGGTAGGAGCTGGTCTGGAATTGGATTCGAGCGCCTACGACGTGTTCATTACGCGGACCAGACTAGTAGGTCGCTACGTTTTTGGGAGCAATGTGCGAGGCTTTTCTGTCGGCTTGGCCGTCAGCTTTTGAAGTGGGTGGCGGGGCCGGCGACCATGCCGGCCCCTGACCGCTTACTCAGCCTTTGCTTGGATGGCGTGCGCAACGCGGCAAAGTCTGCTTTACGGTCGGGCGCGAAACCGACTGCTGGTTAGCTTTCTATTTCAGACTGGTCTGGCTATTCGGGACAGCGGCTCTTCAATCCGATCAGGGGTGATCAATGACCGGTACCGTATCGCAATTGCCTCCGGCCGAAACGTTTCTTTTAGTGGAAGATGACGGGCTGTCTCGCCTGCAAAGTCAAATCGGTCTTATGCCGGGCGGACGAGGAGGGATCAAGCGGCGAGCGCTGATCTATGCGCTTCTCGCCTGGCTACCTCTGGTCGTCGCGTCCTGGTTAGCAGGCATTCCGGCCGAACGGGGCGCCGGAACTGCCGAGACGCTGCTAGGGCACATCGGGATCCATATCCGCTGCTTGGTCGCCATTCCATTGCTCGTTCTGGCAGAAGGAGTTGCGCGCAAAATCCTCCCTCTTTGCCTGCGCGAGTTTAGGCGTTCCGGTCTGGTGGACGATGAGTTGGCGCCTCGATTTGACGAAGTCATTGTGAGCGTCGCTCAGCTTAAGAGGCGTGTATTTCCGTGGTTGATCATTGGGACGGCCGTGGTGGCTTGGACGACCGCATTCCTGGTTTCGCCGAACCCGGATGAGGTGCGGTGGGCAGCGCCAGAATCCGAAGGCATGGCGTTTGGCGCATGGTGGTTCCTGCTGGTCACACGGCCAATTTTTTCTGTACTTTTACTGGCATGGGTCTGGCGGCTGACGCTGGTCGGCATATTGTTACTGCGCATCGCTCGCCTTCCGTTGAAGGTGGTGGTGATGCATCCCGATCGCATGGGAGGGCTGGGATTTCTCGATCGGTTGCCGACGGTCTATGCGCCATTCCTGTTTTCTGTATCTGCGGTCGTCGCCGGCGCATGGGCGCACTCCGTGTTCTATCACGGGGTGACTGTCCCCTCGCTTTATGTGCAGGTCGCCACCTTGCTGCTAATTCTCATATTGATCGGCCTAGCACCGTTGCTCGTTTTTTCCTCAATGCTGGCTCGCGCCAAGCGGCGGGCTTTGCTGGACTACGGCGTCTTGCTGTCCGAATACGGGAAGCTGGTCGACGCTCGCTGGATTCAAAAAAATCGTGTTCCGGATAATCCCATTTTAAATGCGCCGGAACTCGGCCCGGTTGCCGACGTGCAGGCGATGTATCAGGCCGTAGTCGCCATGCGGTCCGCTGTGATCAACAAATCCATTCTGTTGAAAATTGCACTGCCAGCAGCGTTGCCTCTGCTGATTCTGATCGCGACGCAGTGGCCCTTGAGGAGCACGCTCTCCAAGCTGCTATTCACCCTCTTATAGGCGCATGAATGCAAAATCGCCGAGCGCACTTGAGTGCCCGATTCGCAATTTTGCATTGGCGACTGCGCGATTGTTCTAGCGGGATCGGTAGGTTCTCCGGAGTAGACGTTGAACAACAGACACTTGGGAGATGCTGCCATGCGGATAGCTAGCGATGACGCTGTGTCCGCCGAGCCGAACGACCGCTTCTGGCCGGAGGCAGACGTTAACCGACGTCCCCACACGGCGCAATTAGGACCCGCGTATACGGCGGGGCGGTTATGCGTCGTCCCCATCAATGTAAAGGGCTCGAGAAGGCGGGTACCGGCCGGCTAAGCGGCCAGCAAGCGATTCCTGATCCCAGCCGGTTCGTAGCGCCGGTGCCATCAAGGTCAAAGGAAAAAGAGGAAAGCCGCGGCAATAACTGTGGGCACCAGCGCACCAGACAGCAACCCAAGCATGCTGACGGCGCCGTTCGCAAAAGAGCCGCGAAGCAACGCCACGCCCGCCGGATTGGGAGCATTGGCAATCACTGTCAACCCTCCGCCCGCCACCGCGCCCGCCACCAGCATGTACTGCGCATCGACGGAAATCCCGTCGATGAGCGAGCCCAGGTAGGTCAGCGCTGCGTTGTCCGTGATTGCAGTCAGCGCCAACGCGCCCACAAACAGCACATTGGGCTCAAGTCCGCTCACGATGGGTTGCAACCACCACTGTTGCATTCCACCCAATACCACCAGACCTGCGAGGAAAAAGCCCACCAACAACGCCTCCTTGATGATGAGCGGGCTTTGATTGGCTTTGTAAGCCTGCGTGTAACCGATGAAAAACAGGAACAGTCCCAGGAAGATGATCGGATGGTGCGCGGTGGCAACCACCGCAGCCAGAAAGAACAGGTGCACGGCGATGACGACAGGCGACATGGGCGCGGCGGCATTCTTCATGGACAGCACATCTCCGGAGCGCAGGTAAGGACGCAACATTAGGGTCACGAGCGTGGCATTGACCAGCACGGCCAGCGCCGCCTTCCAACCGAACGTGTTGAACATGAAGGCGCTATCCCACCCCCACGTCGAGGCCACCATCAAAACGGGTGGCGCCGCATACGACGTCAACGTCCCACCAATCGAGATGTTTACAAAGAGGACACCCAACGCCAGGTACTTCAAGCGCTCCGGCATGTCGCGGTGAAATACCTGCGGCGCCAGCATCATGGCCGCTATCGTCATCGCAGCGGGTTCGGTCACCAGAGATCCCGCCAGCGGAACCAGCGACAGGCAAAGCCAGGCCTTGGCCGTCTGGTCTTGCACAGGGAGCACCCGCGCAACGCGCTCCACAAGACGCATCACGACGGTCAGCACCGGCAAAGATGCTGCGATGACCATCACGACGAACACGAAAGCGGGTTCCGTGTAGTTGCGGGATTCGGCATACGCGAGGGCTGTGCCGCCGGGCGCGGCCAATGCCATCAGGATAAGCAGTATTGCCGCCCAAAAACCAAATACGACTTCCACCTCACCCAGCAAGTGCAGCAGCCCGCCATGGCGCTTGCTGCGATGCGCCAGGCGCAGGAAGATCGGCGCCGAGAATGTGTGCAGCAAGGCAATTGCGAAAACCGTGGCGGCGATGATTTCCAGTCCGGACTCTGTCACGTTTCAGTTCCTGTTCTCAAGGGTAAGGACGATGGTGACCCTGGGGTTAGACCCGAGTAGATGAGACCCGCGCAACTTCCACCCAGAGTCGTGTCATAACGACATGCCTGACCAGGTCGAAAAGGTGCGCAGGTGCACTGGAGGGCACGAGAACGCGCCGGATGAGCCCTTGCAAGTCTACCCTTACGCACGGCTGCGATGCGCCCCGTACGCGTTGCCGCGACAGCGTTCGCAGACGCACCCGGCTCTTTGACGGCATGTCAATTTTCAGTTCGGCGTCTTCAGGAGGAAGCACGGCGTGATGCAGCGCGTCGAGCGTGGTGCAGACATAGACCGACCCAGGTTTCGACGCATCGTCCTGTATTTTTCGGTTCCATTCCTGCGAACCGACCAGTGCCGCGGTGGAGCCCCGCTTCGGAAGGTCAAAACGAAGGTGGCTGAATTCCAGCAGTTCAATGAATTCCTCAAAGGGAAGTTCGCGAACGACCGTCACCGCCTCGCATGGTTGACGGCTGTCCAGATGCCGCTCCGGTTGCTTCATCACTCCCTCCTGTCAATCAAAATGGGGGCCAGCCTGTGGCCCCCGCATGGCGGCGTCTCGCAGGGTAGGGGTCAGGCGTTGGCCTGTATCCGCTCGAGCTCACGGACGCGCTTGCGATTACGTATCGTCGAAAACACCAGCCAGACGGCAAGCGCCAGGATTGCGTAGACAAAGCCAGCACTAATCGGGCGATCCACGAAAACGCTCATACTGCCCCGCGACAACAGCAACGCGCGGCGGAAGTTCTCTTCGACCATTGGACCCAGCACAAAACCGAGCAAGAGCGGCGCAGGGGAAAAGCGCAGCTTAAGGAACAGGTAACCGACCAAGCCCAGCAACAGCACCATGCCAACGTCGAACAAGTTGTTGTTCGTGCTGTAGACGCCGACACACACGAAGAACAGCGCAGACGGGAAAAGGTACTTGTAGGGGACCTTCAGCAGTTTCGCCCACATGCCGATCAGCGGCAGGTTCATCACGACCAGCATAATGTTGCCGATCCAGAAGCTGGCAATCAGCCCCCAGAACAGATCCGCATGCTCGGTCACCATCTGCGGGCCGGGCTGGATTCCGTGAATGATCAACGCGCCCAGCATCAGGGCCATGACCGAGTCGCCGGGAATGCCGAGACTCATGGTGGGAATGAAGCTCGTCTGCGCGGCCGAGTTGTTGGCGGCTTCCGGACCCGCCACGCCTTCGATGGCACCATTGCCAAACCGCTTGGGGGTTTTCGAGACACGCTTTTCAACCGCGTAGGACATGAACGAAGCGATCGTCGCGCCCGTGCCCGGCAGGATACCCAGCACTGCCCCGATCGCGCTGCCGCGCGCAATCGGCATGGTGGATTTCTTGATGTCGCCCGGTTCCGGCCGCACCGACATCTTTGGACCTGCGCCCACAGTGGTGGCCTTGCCAATGCGATTGACGTTGGCAAAGAAGTCCGCCAGCCCGAAAAGGCCCATGGCCAGCGCCACCAGCGGGATGCCGTCGCTCAATTCGATGACTCCGAAGCCGAACCGGATGGTTCCCGTATTCACATCGGTGCCCACGACGCCCAGCAACAGCCCTAGAAAGACCATCGCAATGCCCTTGATTGCCGACCCCTTGGCAAGCGTGGCGCCGGCAAACAGACCCAGCATCATCATCGAGAAATATTCCGCGGGGCCGAATTGAAATGCGACTTCAACCAGCAATGGCGAAAACAGGATCATGATGACGATGCCCACGCTGGCGCCAACAAAGGACGCCATGACCAGCATGAACAGGGCCGATCCGGACTTTCCCTGCCGGGCAAGGGGATTGCCGTCCAGACACGTCACCGCGTGAGACGGCGTGCCGGGCAGGTTCAGCAGAATGCATGTGATGCCGCCGCCATACTGCGCGCCGTAGTAGATGCCTGCCAGCATCATGAGCGCCGCGACCGGCGTCATCGCGTACGTCAGCGGCAACAGAATGGATATGGCCGCCAGCACGCCCATGCCCGGCAACACGCCGATCATGTTGCCCATGAACACGCCAAATAGCGACCACAGCAGGTTTTCCCACTGCAACGCCACGGAAAAGCCATGCAATACGTTGTCGAAAAGTTCCATGATTCAACCCCAGCGCAGCATCGGAAACTGCAATTGCAGCGCCCAGGAAAACACCACCGCGCCGAACACGGTCATCGCGAGCGCGAGAATGGCGGCGGACTTTACCGAGTTCGAGGTGTCGCCCAGCGCAGACACGAAAACCAGCGCGAACGTGGCGGGCAGGAATCCCAGGAAACTGCCGAGAATGATGAACAGCGCGATGCCGCCCGCAATGCACGCCATGCCGCGCACGCGTTCGCGCCGCGTCGGCTGGGGCAGATGTTCGTCCATCATGTCTTCCTGCACTTCATCAGGGTCCGGGCTGAGCGGGACCAGAATGCCGAGCGCGACCAGAAAGCAGCCGACCATCAGGGGGAAATAGCCGGGGCCCATACGCGCCAGTTCCCCGATGTTGTACGAGATCGCTTCAAGAATCGTCAGCGCGCCGCACAGGGCGATGAACGCCCCGCCCCATAAGTCGCGCTTTCTGGAAAATATGGTGCTGCCCACGGCTTGCTCCCCTGTGTGTTGTCGATGAATCTCGGCGCACGGGATGCCGCTAGCCGAAAGAGGAGGCACTTTAAGAAGGGCGCCTTGCAATTCGCTTTCACGAGTGGACAGGCGAAATTCGGGTAAACCAGCAGCGCCCGTTTAGAACGTTTACGCGGGGGGGCTGGAGTGAACTTAGGTTCACGCGGGATGTTTACAAAAGTGAACACCGCACCGCGATTTCTCGCAGAGAACCGGGTTGGCATGAATCTTGTCCAACCGCTTTCCACTTTCCAATTCTTGCAACTGCGCCGGCTTACCGGGCCGAGGCATAATCGCCCTTTTACGGTTGCTGGCGCGTCGCATGCCCCGTTTGCCTCTTACTGCAAGAATCCCTCTCGCAGTCTCGTTGCTTTTCCTGGCGATTTCCGCTGCGCTGATTTCGTTGGCGCTGCATGGCGTGTCACGCCAGTTCGACCGGCAGGTCGCAAATTTGGGCCAGGTGTACCTGGACGGGCTGTCCGCGGCGATCCTTCCAGCGGTACAGGCTGGCGATGTCACGCAGATGGACGACGTCCTTAACCGGGCCCTGGATACGCACCTGGGCGTGATCGATCGGACCTTGGCCGTCGTCACCGCCGATCGCCACATCCTGGCGCACGTGGCCCGCTATCCGGAAGTCGAGTCGATTCCGCTGGCGTCATTTGCCGACCCCGCCGGCACGCTGGTCAGCCCGCGCTCGGAAGGGGTGTGGACATGGCGTTTGCTGGACGAAACACGCCCCGCGCTAGGTACGGTGGTGGCGAACCTTGACGTCAGTGATTTTCTTCGGCAAAGGCAGGAGCTTGCATGGGAATTGGGCATGGTGGGGTTGGCGATCGGCTTGATCGGCGCGGCGCTCTGCTTTGCCATGGCACGACGGCTTCAGCGCCCAATCATCTCCTTGACGGAAGCGCTGCGCGCGGGACCTGAGGACCGACTGCGGCCCATGCCGGTGAACACCACCGACCCCGAACTGCAGGAGCTGCTGTCTGCATACAACTGGATGATTGAAGGCGTGCTGGAACGTGAAGCGCTGACGCAACGCAGCGCCCGCGTTGAGCGTGAGGCCGTGCTGGGACGAATGTCGGCGGCGCTGGCCCACGAAGTTCGCAACCCGTTGGGCGGCCTGCGCACCGCCGTGCAGACGCTTAGACAATTCGGTGACCGCAGCGACGTTCGCAACGAGTCGCTGGGCTTCATCGAACGCGCCATCGAAACGCTGCAAGCCGTCGTGGACGCCAGTCTGCGCACATTCCGTCCTGGCCACGCGATGTTGCGCGAGGCGGATATCGCCGATATTCGTTTGATGGTGGGAGCACAAGCGAGCCGGGGAGGCGTGCGCGTCGAACTCCATTGCGAAGGCATCCAGGAAAGGCATCTGCCTCTGCCGGCCGGGGCCGTGCGGCAGGTATTGCTCAATCTTGTGCTCAACGCCATCCAGGCATCTGCGCCGGGCGAGATGGTCCTTGCCTTCGCGCGCGCTCGCGGTGACGCCCTGACGCTGCATGTTGCCGACGCCGGAAGGGGCTTGCCGCCAGCAGCACATCGGGCCTTGACGGGCTGCCCGACCGAAGGTGACGGCATGGGGTTGGGCATCGTGGCAGATCTGATAAAAGCCATGCGAGGCAGGCTACGCGTTTCCCCTCTCGCCAGCGGCACGCGCATCTCAGTGCGACTGCCCCTTGGCGAACAGGAGCAAACACTTTGAACGAAACACAGGTTTTGCTGATCGAGGACGACGAACTCCTGGGCGGCGCCTTGTTGCAGCGACTGCGGCTGGAAGGGATTTCCGCGCAGTGGGTGCAAAGCTGTGCGCAGGCGGTCGAACTGTTTCGCAGGACGCGCGTGCGGCCGGCGTTTCTATTGGCCGATATCCGGCTTCCTGATGGGTCTGGCGAAGACCTGTACCGGCGCCTGATTCCGCATTTGGCCAGCACCACCGTGGTATTCGCGACGGCGTATGGCGAGATCGCACAGGCGGTGAGGCTGGTCGGGGCTGGCGCGAACGATTATTTGACCAAACCCTACGACACGGATGCGCTCGTGATGCGCATCCGATCGGTCATCGCCGCACAGCCCGCCGGCCATCACGACAATGTGCTGGACAACCCCTTCGCGATTCATGACGAAACCCTGGCGTTGGCACAGGAACTTGAGCGCCTGGCCACCAGTTCCCTGCCGGTGCTGTTCCAAGGAGAGACGGGAACCGGAAAAGACCGCGCCGCCCGCTACATGCACACGCGATCCCCTTACTCTGCTGGTCCATTCGTCGTGGTCAATTGCGCCACCTTGGCCACGGATCTGAGCGAGAGCCTGTTGTTCGGACACGTGAAGGGCGCTTTCAGCGGCGCCAGCGCGGCGCGCGAGGGTCTGTTTGCGCAAGCAGGCGGCGGCACGCTTTATCTTGACGAAGTCGCTGAACTGACACCGAGAGCGCAAGCCGCGCTGCTCGGCGTGCTGGAAAACGGGGAATACCGTCCTCTGGGCGACGGCGGCACCAGGCAAACACAATGCCGGATTCTGTCCAGCACGAGTTCGGACTTGCAGGCCGCAATGGCGCAAGGCACGTTTCGCCCTGATCTCTACTATCGGCTGAGCGTGGCAAGCATTTCGGCACCGCCGCTACGTCATCGCCCCGGCGCCTTGCCAGATCTCGCGCGTGGCATGCTGGCCCAGCAAATTCCCGCCGGCGCTTCGCTGTCATCCGACGCGCTGCAAGCCATGCGGGACTACGCCTGGCCTGGAAACGTGCGAGAACTGAAAAATCGCATTGCGCGCGCGGCGGTCATGGTGGACGGCACAATCGTGAAAAGCGGCGACCTCTTCCCCGAAAACAGGCTGACGGAACCGGCAGACCTGGCCGCAACCCGGTTCGACGCGGAACAACGCGCGATCCAGCACGCCATTGCGGAGTCCGGTGGCCATATGGGCCAGGCAGCCAGGCTGCTCGGAATCTCCAGGACAACGTTGTGGAAGAAGCTACGCGCAGCTCGGGGCGAAGGGGGGAACTGAAGGATTCATTTCCACCTGGTTCCGCCCTGCCGCCTTCCCGCGGTAAAGCGCCGCGTCTGCCTCCCGAAGCGCCTCCTCCAACCTATTTGCGCCATAGAACCGCGAAGAAATGCCAATCGTCACCGTGCAGCGCCGTGGCGCGTCGACGCCCGTGATGTGGATTGGCTGACTCTCAATGGTTGCTCGCAGCCGCTCCGCCACCTCCAAGACGTCCGCCACTTCCGTGTCCAGCAGAATCGCGACGAACTCCTCCCCCCCAATCCGCCCCGTCAAATCCCCCTGACGCACGCCCGCGCGTAGCAAGTCCGCCACCTGGCAGATCACCTCATCCCCCGCCTGGTGGCCGTAGCTGTCGTTGATCCGCTTGAAGTGATCGACATCCAACACCAGCAAATGCGCAGGCGCCGCGTTCCGGCCGTTGAAGTATTGAACTAGCGCGTCCGTCAGCCCCCGGCGATTCAGCAGATCCGTCATCGGATCCCGCGCCGCCATATTGCGCAGACTATCCGTCAGCCGCCGGAGAACCAGCCAGACAATGGAAGGCGGCACGATGGTGGCAAGCGTCGACATGTAGATATAGAAAATCATCTGGAACCGGCTGTCCATATGCAGCGCGTCCAGGCCGCCCTCCGTAATCTTCAGGAACTTCAACGCGTTCAGCACACAGATTCCGCCGATCAGGCAGGCGAAGAAGATCATTTCTGCGCGCAAGTCTTTGGCGAACATGCGCGTGCCGCAGAGCACCGTGACGGTCATGGCGAAGAAGAGAAGCGTCGCTGCCGCCGCCAGCATGGCGTAGCGCGCTTCCGGTCCGAATTGCCATTGCACCAGCCACTGCAATAACCCATACACCAGGCAAAACACCGCCAGCGGCAACCACAAGCGCACCTGATGCCCGAAGAATCGCATGGCGCCTAGCAGGTACGCGATTGGCGCGGCCAGCGTCAGGCAGTGATTGACGACGCTCATCAGGCTCCAGGCAGGACCACCTTCGACCAGCTGCAGGATGTAGGCCGCCGCGAGCAGCAGATTGCCCACGGCAAAGACGTCCATCCCCATCCTGTTGCCAGGCAAGCGACGGCTGATAAGCAGGAACATGCCGGAAAAGCACAGCAAGTGTGCGCACAGCATGCCAACAAGGGTGGAGGCAACCATGAGAGGGACGTGGAGAGGGAATTCGACCGAAAACGCTCGGAATTGACGATAAAGTAGCCGTCAGACACGTCGGTGCGGCAGATGTGCCGGCCGTTGTCCAGATGAATGACGCCGGGATAATACCGCCCATTCCCGTCACGAGGAGAATTCAAATGCCCACCACCCTGCGAGCCATCCGCTCGGACATCACCAAGCTTCAAGTGGACGCGATCGTCAATGCCGCCAATTCCTCATTGCTCGGCGGTGGCGGCGTGGATGGCGCGATTCATCGTGCCGCGGGTCCGGATCTGGTGCATGAGTGCCGGCTGCTGGGCGGATGCAAGACGGGCGACGCAAAGGTGACCGGCGGGTATCGGCTGCCCGCCCGCTTCATCATTCACACGGTGGGCCCGGTTTGGCGCGGTGGGAATAACGGGGAGCCGGCACTCTTGGCAAGCTGCTATCAACGCTGCATTGCGCTGGCGGAGGAAAAAGGCGTGGCTTCGATTGCGTTTCCCAGCATCAGCACCGGCATCTATGGCTATCCCATTGATTTGGCGGCGCAGGTCGCGGTCGATACCGTTCGCGAAAGCCTGTCGAAGGATTCGTCAATTCAAGAGGTCATCTTCTGCTGCTTTTCGGACGCAGACCTGGATCACTATGCGCGAGTGTTGAACCGGCACGACGATTCCGCGGCCTAATCCCGCCGGCGCCACACACTAGCCAGCCACGGCTGCTGCTCGCGCGGCAGTCCGTCGGGCCGGTAGTAATGCTCAAGCTCTTCGAATCCGGCGGCCTCCATCAGCGCACGCCAGCCGTCGAGATCGTGGTACGCCCCATAACGCCCGCGATTCCAGCCTTCCTGGTTTCCGCCCCGGGGATTGGAACTGAACAGCACCCCGCGTGGCCGCAGTGCTGCCCGCAACTCCTTGAGCACGCGCGGCAGTTCCTGCCCCGGCACGTGAAACAGCACGGCGTTGGCGAAGATGCCGTCAAAGCGCGCCGCAGGCAGTTGGAGCCGCAGGAAGTCCTGCTCCCAGACCTCGCACCCGCTTGCCGCGCGCGCCATTTCCACGAAGCGCGGCGTGCCATCCAGGCCCACGGGCCGGTGTCCCATCGCGAGGAAGGTCTTCAGGTCGCGCCCCGGACCGCAACCCAGATCCAGGATGTCGAACGGCGGCTGGCCGTCGATGTGCCGCAGCAAGGCGGCGATGTTCTGGCTGACATCGTGGTCCCGCGTGCCGGCCTGGAAGGAATCAGCGTTCTCTTCGTAATGGGCGAGCGTCAGGGATGTGATCTTGGCGAGGTCTTCGGGATCCAGGTGCATCAGGCGATTGTGCATCAAAGGGCGCGGGACGGCGAGACGGCGCGCCGTCCCCCGGGGAACAACCGCGGCTTGCGATCAAGGGAACAGCCGCGCCTTGGGCTTGGGAGATCCGGTGTGCCTGGCGCTCAAGGAAACGGCCGCGCCTTGACGAAATCAATCAGCGCCTTCAGCGGCGACGGCACCAGGCGGCGTCCCGAGTAGTACAGAAATGGTCCCGAAAACTGCGGCCACCACGGTTCCAGCACGGGCTCCAGCGCGCCGCTTGCGAAGTGCGGCCGCAGCCAGTCTTCGAACAGATACATGACGCCCGCCCCCGCGATGGCCGCGTCGACGGCAAGATCGACCGCGCCGCCAATCTGCACGACCAACGGTCCGGACGCATCGATACGCACGGTCTCTCCGCCCCGCTCGAATTCCCATGCCGGCATCGCCCCGCTGGGAAAGCGGCCGCGCAGGCAGGCGTGCTGCATCAGGTCTTCGGGATGCGCGGGCCGCCCGCGCCGGTTCAGGTAGTCCGGCGAGGCGCCGGCTGCAAAGCGCTGCACGCGCGGGCCGATGGGCACCGCGATCATGTCCTGTTCCAGCCGGTCGTCGTAGCGGATGCCTGCGTCGCAGCCGGCGGCCAGCACGTCGACGAAGCTTTCCTCGGCCACGACCTCCAGGCGGATATCGGGATAGGCCGCCAGAAAGTCCGGAACGATGGACGGCAGCACCAGCTTGGCCGCACTGAGCGGGACATTGAGCCGCAGCGTGCCCGCCGGCTTGTCGCGAAAGCTGTTGACGGCGTCCAGCGCCGCTTCGATCTCGCTCAGCGCGGGCGCCAGCCGGGCCAGCAGTTCCTGGCCGGCCTGGGTCAGCGCCACGGAGCGCGTCGTGCAGTTGAAAAGCCGCACGCCCAACTGCGCCTCCAGGCGGCGCACGGTGTCGCTCAGCCGTGAGGCGCTGGTGCCCGCCGTCCGGGCCGCTTCGCGGAACCCTCGCGCGCGCGCCACGGCGACGAAGGCGTTGAGGTCATCCAAGTCGGTAGCCATTGTGCATTTTCCCGTACAAGCCGTGCGGATTGTATTGGCTTATCAGCAAGTGGCGAAAGCTCTATCGTTTGCCCATCCCCACTCCTTCACCGACACAAGGAACCCCAACATGACCCAACTCGCTGACAGCGGCACCTACACCCTCGGCGCACGCCAGGTCTATCGGCTTGGCTATGGCGCCATGCAGCTCGCCGGCCCGGGCGTCTTTGGTCCGCCCAAGGACCGCGACGCTGCGCTTGCCGTGCTGCGCGACGCCGTGGCCGCCGGCGTGAACCACATCGACACGAGCGATTTCTATGGCCCGCACATCACCAATCAATTGATTCGGGAAGCGCTCGCCCCCTACTCCGACGATCTGGTGATCGTGACGAAGGTGGGCGCGGTGCGCGGCGACGACGCCTCGTGGAATCCCGCGTTCTCGGCCGAACAGCTGACCCGCGCGGTGCACGACAACCTGCGCAACCTGGGCCGCGACGTATTGGACGTGGTCAACCTGCGCGCCATGTTCGATGTCCATGGCCCGGCGGAAGGGTCCATCGAGGAACCGCTATCCGTGCTGGCCGGCCTGCAGCAGCAAGGCCTGATTCGCCACATCGGGCTGAGCAACGTGACGGCCACGCAGGTGAAAGAGGGCCGCGGCATCTGCGACATCGTCTGCGTGCAGAACCAGTACAACGTCGCCCACCGGGCCGACGACGCCCTGATCGACGACCTGGCCCGCGAAGGGATCGCCTACGTACCGTTCTTTCCGCTGGGCGGGTTCAGCCCGTTGCAGTCGTCCATCCTGAACGACGCGGCTGCGCGGATCGGCGCGACACCGATGCAGACCGCGCTGGCTTGGCTGCTGCGCCGCTCGCCGAACATCCTGTTGATACCCGGCACGTCTTCGCAGAAACATCTGAAGGAAAACCTGGCCGCGGCGTCGCTGCAGTTGCCGGACGACGTGGCCAAGGCGCTGGACGGCATCGCGGCGAGCAAGACGGTGTAAGCCCCGGCCTGAACAACCTGAACGCCGGACGCGCCTGCGCACTCAAGCCGGCGGCAATAAAAAACCCGCCTGCGTCAATGCAGGCGGGTTCGATCAACCGGCAGACCCCAGCAGCATCAAGCCGCCAGACGGCCCTCGATCTCGGTCTTGGTGGTGCGCAGTTCGTCGGGCAGGCCTTGCGACAGCTGACCGAAGAGCTCATGGTGCAGCGCCAGTTCCTCGCGCCAGGCGTTCTCGTCGACCGACATGACCTGCTCGAACTTGTCCGGGCTGAATTCCAGGCCGGTCCAGTCGATGTCCTGGTAGCTGGGGGACACGCCAAACACCTGATCCACGCCCTTGGATTGACCGTCGATGCGGCCCAGCATCCAGCGCAGCACGCGCATGTTGTCGCCAAAGCCGGGCCAGACGAACTTGCCGTCCGGACCCTTGCGGAACCAGTTCACGCAGTAGATGCGCGGCAGGGTCGCGCCCGCGGCTTCGAGCTGCTTGCCCAGCTTTAGCCAGTGGCCGAAGTAGTCGCTCATGTTGTAGCCGCAGAACGGCAGCATGGCGAACGGGTCGCGGCGCACCACGCCTTGCTGGCCGGCGGCCGCGGCGGTGGTTTCCGAGCCCATCGTGGCGGCCATGTAGACGCCTTCGACCCAGTTGCGCGCTTCGGTGACGAGCGGCACGGTGGTGGAGCGGCGGCCGCCGAAGATGAACGCGTCGATGACCACGCCCTTGGGGTTTTCCCATTCGGGGTCGATGGACGGGCACTGCGCGGCCGGCGCGGTGAAGCGCGCGTTCGGGTGCGCGGCTTTGCGGCCGGTTTCGCGCGCGATTTCAGGCGTCCAGTCCTTGCCCTGCCAGTCCACCAGGTGCGCCGGCGGCGTGCTGGTCATGCCTTCCCACCAGACGTCGCCGTCGTCGGTCAGCGCGACGTTGGTGAAGATGACGTTGGCCTTGAGCGTGGCCATGGCGTTGAAGTTGGTCTGCTCGCTGGTGCCCGGGGCCACGCCGAAATAGCCGGCTTCGGGGTTGATGGCGTGCAGGCGGCCGTCGGGGCCGGGCTTGATCCAGGCGATGTCGTCGCCGATGGTGGTGACCTTCCAGCCGTCCATGCCTTGCGGCGGGATCAGCATGGCGAAGTTGGTCTTGCCGCAGGCCGACGGGAAGGCGGCGGCGACGTGGTACTTGCGGCCCTTGGGCGAGGTGACGCCCAGGATCAGCATGTGTTCGGCCAGCCAGCCCTGGTCGCGGCCCATGGTGGACGCGATGCGCAGCGCGAAGCACTTCTTGCCCAGCAGCGCGTTGCCGCCGTAGCCGGAACCGTAGCTCCAGATTTCGCGGGTCTTGGGGAAATGGACGATGTACTTGGTGGGGTTGCACGGCCAGGCCACGTCGGCTTCGCCTTCGGCCAGCGGCTTGCCGACCGAGTGCAGGCACGGCACGAAGTCGCCATCGGTGCCCAGCACGTCATAGACCTGCTTGCCCATGCGCGTCATGATGCGCATGTTCACGGCCACGTACGGGCTGTCGGACAGTTCGACGCCGATGTGGGCGATGTCCGAGCCCAGCGGGCCCATCGAGAACGGCACCACGTACAGCGTGCGACCGCGCATGGCGCCGTCGAACAGGCCGTTGAGCGTGTCGCGCATTTCGGCGGGATCGGCCCAGTTGTTGGTGGGGCCGGCGTCTTCGGCGCGGTCGGAACAGATGAAGGTGCGGTCTTCGACCCGGGCCACGTCGGACGGATCGGACCACGCAAGATAGGAATTGGGGCGCTTGGCGGGGTTGAGCCGGCGCATGGTGCCGGCCTGGACCATCTGCTCGCACAGGCGGTCGTACTCTTCCTGCGAGCCATCGCACCACACCACGCGATCAGGCTTGGCCAGCGCGACGAAACTGGCGACCCAGTCGATCAGTCCGCGATGCTTGACGTACGCGGGCACGTTCAAGGCTGCCAATCCCCCGTCCAAAGGCTTATTCATTGGGGCTATCTCCATACTTTGGCTAAAGGTGATACGGCCCCAATTGAGAGGGGCCGTATCCAGTTTGCGCAATCATACTTGCAGCGCTGGGCAGCCAGTCAACCCATCCACATGGGCGAGATTGTCACCGGGTGAGTCCGCTTACGCGGGGTATCCGGCACGCAACTCCCTGCGGATGATCTTGCCGGTCGCGGTCGTGGGCAAACTGGTTACAAAGCGGATCGCGCGCGGATACTCGTGGGCGGCCAGCCGGGTACGGACGTGCGCCTGCAGCGCCTTGACCAGCGCTTCGTCGCCCGCCACCCCGTCGTTCAGCACCACGAACGCCACCACGATTTCCGTACGCTCAGCATCCGGCATGCCCACCACCGCCGCCATGCGCACCGCCGGGTGGCCGATGAGGCAGTCTTCGATGGGGCCCGGGCCGATCCGGTAGCCGGCGCTGGTGATCACGTCGTCGTTGCGGCCCACGAAGCGGATGAACCCCTCCGCATCGCGCACGCCGATGTCGCCGGTCAGGAGGTAATCGCCGGCAAATTTTTCCGCCGTGGCCTCCGGGTTTTTCCAGTACCCCAGGAACATGACGGGATCCGGGCGCAGTACGCCGATGTTGCCCTCCTGTCCATCGGCCACTTCGGCCCCCCTGTCATCCACAATAGCGACCCGATGCCCGGGCGCGGCGCGGCCGATGGCGCCGATGCAGGGGTCGAACAGCGACGAGCACGAGGACACGATCATGTTGCATTCGGTCTGGCCGTAGAACTCATTGATGGTCACGCCCAGCACGCGGCGGCCCCAGTCGATGAGTTCGGCGCCCAGCGATTCGCCGCCGCTGGCCACCGAGCGCAGCGCGCGCGGCCCGGCGTGGTCCGGCCAGTCGCACCCGCGCATCATCTTCAGGGCGGTCGGCGGCAGGAAGGTATGCGTTACGCCATGGCGCGCCATCAGTTCCAGGGCAGACGCGCCGTCGAACTTTTCAAACCGCCGCGCCAGCACCGGCACACCGTGATGCCAGGCCGGCAGCAGCACGTCCAGCAGCCCGCCGATCCATGCCCAGTCGGCCGGCGTCCACATCAGGACGGCGTTTTCGGGAAAGAACTCGTGCGACATCTCCACGCCCGGCAGGTGGCCGAGCAGCACGCGGTGCGCATGCAGCGCGCCTTTGGGTTTGCCGGTGGTGCCGGAGGTGTAGATGATGACGGCCGGGTCGTCGGCGGCCGTCGGGACCGGGTCGAAGGCGTCGGATTCGAGCGCCAGGCTTTGGTGGAACGGCAGCGCGCCGACCGTAACCCCCGCAGTCCCGGCGTCGCCATCGATGCAATAAATCACTTTCAGATCGGGCAGGCTGTCGCGGATTTCCAGCAGCTTGCGGCAGCCTTCCGCGTCGGTGACGAGGGCCGCCGCCCCGCTGTTGGCCAGCCGGAACTGGATGGCGTCCACGCCGAAAAGCGTGAACAGCGGCACCGCCACCGCGCCCATCTTGTAAGCGGCGACGTGGGCGATGGCGGTTTCGGGCGCCTGCGGCAGGTAGATGGCGACGCGGTCGCCGCGCCGGATGCCGTAGCGCGCCAGGCTGTTGGCGAACTGGTTGGACTGCGCCTTGATCTGATCGAACGTATAGCGCGTCTGCGCGCCGTCGCTCTTTTCATAGATCAGGGCCAGGCGGCCGCTGCCGTCGGCCCATTTGTCGCACACGTCGACGCCGATGTTGTAGGCCGCGGGCACCTGCCACTGGAAAGCGGACACGACTTGCGCGTAGGAATCTGCTCGGTGCAGCATGGTTGTCTCTTGATAGTTATGGTTGTTGCCATGTAAGGCCCGCGGCGGCGGCGGGTTGCCCCCCGCCTTGCCACGAAGTTGACCGTCGCTCAATAATAGGCCCTCGCGCGGACGGCCGGACAGGCCGCCCGCCCCTTTTTCGCCAGTAGCCTGCATGGAAAAAAGCCCAGCCGTCCCGATGCGCCGCCCGCCGGCCAGCGCCAAGTCCGAACAACGCATCCGCGACATCCTGCGCGTCGCGCGCCAGGTGTTTTCCGAAGCGGGCTTTCACGCAGCCACCACCACCGAGATCGCGCAGCGGCTGGGCGTCTCGGAAGCCACCGTCTTCACCTACTTCGGCGGCAAGCGCGAACTCTGCGTGCGCGTCATCAGCGACTGGTACGACGAAATCATCGCGCGGGTGGAGGACCACCTGCCGCACATCCACGGCGCACGCGCCCAACTGCATTACCTGGTCCACACGCATCTGCGCCATCTGCTGGCCGAAGGTCCGGGCCTGTGCGCATTCATTCTTTCCGAAGGCCGCGCGCGCAACGACGACTTCGGCGACATCTACGCCGACCTGCAGCGCCGCTACACCGCGCCGCTGATGCGCATCCTGGCGCAAGGTCAGGCCGACGGCGACATCCGCCAGGACATGCCGCTGCGGCTGCTGCGTTCGGCGGTGTACGGGCCGATGGAGCACGTGCTGTGGGACGCGATGCGGCGCGGCGCAGAGGTCAATGTCGACGTGGCCGCCACCGCCGACCAGCTGGTCGGCTTCCTGTGGCAGGCCCTGCAGCCGCCGCGCCAGGATGCCCTGGCGCTGGCGCAGTTCCGGGGTGAAGTCCAGAATGCGCTGCATCGGCTTCAGTCCTCCGAAAACAGCGACGGCGGCACGTACTGAGGAAAGCCGTTGTAGGGTTCACCGCGTTCGGACGGCTGCAGGTTCCATGAATGGCGCGCGTTCGGCACGCCGCCGTCCACCCGGATCACGGTGCCGTTGATGAACGCCGCCGCGGGCGACAGCAGGAAGACGACGGCCGCGGCCAGTTCGGCCTCGGTGCCAAAACGCTGTAGCGGCACCTTGGTTTTCAGCTCGCGCAGCACGCCGCGGTAGTGCTCGTCGTAGCTGTCCATGCCGCTGGAGGCAATCCAGCCCGGCGCCACGGCGTTGACGCGCACGCCGGCATACGCCCATTCGCAGGCGGCGGTCTCCGTCAGGTTCCACACCCCCGCGCGCGCCGCGCCCGAATGTCCCATGCCCGGCATGCCGCCCCAGATGTCGGCCAGCATGTTGACGATGGCGCCGCCGTGCTGGCGCATGTGCTGCGTATAGACCTCGCGCGACACAAGAAAGGTGCCGTGCAGGTTGTTCTGCACCACGGCGTTCCAGCCATTGAGGCTGATGCGGTCCAACGGCGCGGGAAACTGGCCGCCAGCGCAATTGAAGACGCCGTCGATGCTGTTGTGCGCGGTGAGCGCGTCGGCCACGGCGCCGCGTACGCCCGCTTCGTCCCGGATGTCGCAGGAATGCTGGCTGATACGCTCGGCGGCCTCGGGATAGACGCGGGCGATTTCCTCGGCCGCCGTGCGCAGTTTGTCCGGGTTGCGTCCCACCAGCGCCAAGCGCGCGCCCAGTGCCGCCAGCTCATGCGCGGTGCAACGGCCCAAGCCGCTGCCGCCGCCGGTGACCATGACCGTCTTGCCGTCAAACAATCCCGGCCGGAATACCGATGCGTAACGCTGATCGGCGGCGCGACTCCCCGCAGGCTGATTCATGTGTGTCTCCGAAAATTTTTTGTTGAGGATAACTCAATCTACTGAAAACAAGCATCGCAATGCCGCGCTTTTGCCCATAGAATCAACCGAATTGATCGGAACACCTGTTGAGCCATCATCAACAACACCGGAGACCGCGCATGACGCTGACCGCACCGCTGGACCTGACCATAGAAGGCCCCCTCGCCCGTCTGACGTTGAACCGGCCGGACATGCGCAACGCGTTCGACGAGACGCTGATCGCCGCGCTGACGGCCGCGATCCAGACTGCGGTCGATGATCCCCAGGTGCGGGTCCTGCTGCTGACGGGCGCGGGCAAGGCATTTTGCGCCGGCGGCGACCTGAACTGGATGCGCAAAATGGGCACGCTGACCGATGCGGACAACCGCAAGGACGCCACGCGGCTGGCGGACATGCTGCACGCGGTCTGGACCAGCCCGAAACCCATCGTCGCCTGCGTCAACGGCGACGCTTACGCGGGCGGCATGGGGCTGGTGGCCGCGTGCGACATCGCGGTGGCGGCCGACAGCGCGCACTTCTGCCTGTCCGAGACGCGCCTGGGCCTGTTGCCCGCCACCATCAGCCCCTACGTGATCCGCGCCCTGGGCGAGCGTGCGTCCAACCGCTATTTCCTGACCGCCGAACGCTTCGACGCCGCCACCGCGCTGCGGCTCGGGCTGGTGCACGAGGTGGTCCCGGCGGCCCAGGCGCTTGAGGCCGCGGAAGCGCTCTGCCGCACGCTGTGCGCGAACGGGCCGGGCGCCGTGCAGGCCAGCAAGCGGCTGGTGCGCGACTTTGCCGGCCAGCCGCTGGATGCCGCCTTGATCGCCGACTCGGTTGAACGCATTGCGGCCATCCGCAGCACCGAGGAAGCGCGCGAGGGCGTGACGGCTTTCCTGGAAAAACGTGAGCCGTCCTGGCGCGGCACGCCGTAAGCGGCCGGCGGGAGCGCCTCGCCATTGATGCCATAATCCAGGGCGGATCTTCTGGAAGTCTCATGCCGCAAGCCACACCGCCCGCTTTTCCTCCGCTCAACGCCGAACGCCTCTGGTCGCGGGTCGACACCCTGTCCAAGTTCACCCTGCCCGACGTCCCCTGGACGCGCCGCGCCTTTTCGCCGCTGTTCGATGACGCGCGCGCCTGGCTGCGCAGCGAGTTCGAAGCCGCCGGCCTGACCACGCGCCTGGACGCGGGCGGCAATTTGGTCGGCACGCGAAAGGGGCGCGATGCCTCGCGCAAACCGATTTCGACCGGCTCGCACTGCGACACCGTCATGGCCGGCGGCCGCTTCGACGGCATCATCGGCGTGCTGGCCGGCATCGAAGTCGCGCACACGATGCAGGAACACGGCATCACGCTCGACCATCCCTTCGAAGTCATCGATTTCCTGTCCGAAGAACCCAGCGACTACGGCATTTCATGCGTGGGCAGCCGCGCGCTGTGCGGCCAGCTCAGCGCCGACATGCTGGACGCGCGCAATCCGCAGGGTGAGACGCTGGCGCAGGGCATTGCCCGCATCGGCGGCGACCCGTCCGCGCTGAACGCGCCGCTGCGGCGGGCGGGCGAAACCGCCGCTTTCGTCGAACTGCATATCGAACAAGGCCCGGTTCTTGAAAGCCGCCAGCTGCCGATCGGCGTGGTCACCAACATCGTCGGCATCCGCCGCGTGCAGATCGTGGTCGAGGGCCAACCAGACCACGCGGGCACCACGCCCATGGACATCCGGCGCGACGCGCTGGTGGGCGCGGCCCGCATCATCGACGCCGCCAACCGGCAGGCCAGCGCAGCCAGCGGCAATCCGCATTACGTTGTCGCCACCGTCGGCAGGCTGACCATGACGCCCAATGCGGCCAACGCGGTGCCGGGCCGGGTCGAGATGACGCTGGAAATGCGCAGCGACAGCAACGCCGTCCTGGACGCCTTTCCCGAAACGCTGATGGCTGGCGTGGCCGACGACCTGAAGGCGCTGCGCCTGACTGCCGGCTTCACGCCGCTCAGCCGCGCGCAGCCCACGGACTGTTCGCCGCTGGTCATGGACGCGGTCAAGGCGGCCGCCGACCAGCTTGGCTACGCATCGATGCGGCTGCCCAGCGGCGCCGGCCACGACGCCGTGTACATGGCGCCCACCGGCCCCATCGGCATGATCTTCATCCCCTGCCTGAACGGTCGCAGCCACTGCCCCGAAGAATGGATCGAACCCGCGCAACTGCTGGACGGCACCCGAGTGCTGTATCAGTCGGTGCTGGAACTGGACCGCGTGCTGCGCGGCGCTTGAGACACACGATGGAACAGATAGAACTCAACGACAGCACCGCCGACCGCTTCCTGCTGGATGCGCGCGGCCTGTCGCTCATCGTCTTTCACAGCCGCACCTGCGGCACCTGCCGCGTGGCGCGCGAGCAGCTTCCGGGCGTGGAACTGCCGGTCGAGCGCATCTGCTGGATCGATGCCGGCGACAACCGAGGTCTGGTCGAGCGCTACGAGGTCTTCCACCTGCCCGCCATGTTCGTCGCCCGCGACGGCGCCTTTTATGGTCCGGTGCAAGCCTCGCTGGCCGAATGGGACCTGCGCCAGCAGATCGGCCTGGCGCTGGACAGCTACCCCGCCGAACTGCCGTGAGCGTCGCCGCCGCCAAACCGCTGCGCCTGCCGCTGGACACGCTGGCGACCGGCGCCATGCTGGCGCTGTGCGTGTGCTGGGGCTTCCAGCAGATCGCCATCAAGCTCGTCGCCGACGACATCGCGCCCATCATGCAGATCGGGCTGCGTTCCACCTTCGCGGCCCTGGTGCTGGCCGTCGTGGTGTGGCGCGCCGAAGGGCAGCGCGCATTCACCGACGGCACGTTCCTGCCTGGATTGATCGTGGGGCTGCTGTTTGCGGGCGAATTCCTGTTCGTCGCGCAAGGCCTGGTCTACACCACGGCCTCGCACATGTCGGTGTTCCTGTACACCGCGCCGATCTTCGCGGCGCTGGGCCTGCACTGGCTGCTGCCGGAAGAACGACTCAAGCCGCTGCAATGGGCGGGCGTCGTGCTGGCCTTCTTCGGTATCGCGGTGGCGTTCCTGGTCAAGGGCGGCCAGCCGTTGGCGCACGACGGCGCGCGCAACATGCTGCTGGGCGACGCGATGGGATTGTTGGCCGGGCTGCTGTGGGGCGCCACGACCGTGGCGATCCGCAAGACGTCGCTGTCCGAAGCCGCGCCCGCCAAGACGCTTTTCTACCAGATGGCGGTGGCCTCGGTGGGCCTGTTGGCCTTTGCAGTCGCCACCGGCCATCATGGCATCCGCTATACCCCGGCCGCCGTGCTCAGCGTCGTGTTCCAGTCGGTCGTCGTCGCGCTGACCAGCTATCTGGCCTGGTTCTGGCTGCTCCGCCGGTATCTGGCGTCCCGCCTGTCCATCCTGTCGTTCATGACGCCGCTGTTCGGCGTCAGCTTCGGCGTGCTGATCCTGGATGAACCGCTGGATGCGGGCTTCGTGATCGGCGCGGTGATGGTGCTGGCGGGAATCACGCTGGTCAGCGGGGCCGAAATGGTGCGGGAGCGGCTGCGCAAGCGTCAGGCGCGGCGCGATTCCCATCATGGTTAACTCGGCTTTTTCCCGACGGCCCGGGCGGATATAACGGACTTTTGCCGCCGTCGGGCTCGCGGTGACGTCCAGCCCGGTGCGCGGCCTCGGCCTGGAGGTCACATGCAACCCTGGCACAGCGACAACCCCGCCCTGACCCGCGCGTTCGCGCCGGTCTTCGACGAACGCGACGACGCGGATCTGCCCATTGAAGGCGCCCTGCCCCCCGGCCTGTCCGGCGTCTTCATGCGCAACGGCCCCAATCCGCAATTCGAGCCCGGCCCGGGCTATTCCTATCCCTTCGACGGCACGGGCATGATCCACGCGCTCTACCTGGACGGCGGCCGCGCGCGCTATCGCAACCGCTGGGTGCTGACCGCCGAACTGCAGGAAGAACGGGACGCCGGCCATCGCATCTACAACCCGACGTTCGGTCCGCCCCCCTACGCGAACCTGGCCAATACCAACGTGCTGCGGCACGCCGGCCGCATCCACGCGCTGTACGAAGGCGGCTGCCCGTACGACCTGGACGACGCGCTGGGCACGGTGGGCGCCAACACATTCCAGGGCAGGCTCACCGGCGCGTTCTCCGCGCATCCCAAGGTCGACCCGCTGACCGGGGAGATGCTGGCGATCAATTACGACCTCATGGCGGGCACGCTTGAATACATGCGGCTGGACGCCTCGGGTCGGGTGGACCGCCAGGTGGCGTTTGCATCGCCCTGGCCGGCGCTGGTTCATGACATCGGCCTGACCGCCACCCACGTGGTGGCGTTCGTCTGCCCGCTGGTGTTCGACTTCAGCCGCGGACCGGCGGCGCCCGGGTGGGAGCCGCAGCGCGGCACGCAGGTGCTGCAGGTGCCGCGCGACTGCACCGACGCGGCGCAGATCCGGTGGATCGAAGCCGACCCCTTCTTCAATTGGCACGTTGCCAATGCCTGCGTGGACGGCAACGTGATCGAGGCGGTGCTGCCCTGGCACGATGGCTACGGTCCCTCGTCGCGCAAGCGGCTTGAGATGCACCGGCTGCGCATCGACATGGCAAGCGGACGCGTGGACGACCAGACGCTGGACGACCAGCCCTGCGAGTTCGGCCGGGTCAACGACGCGTGGCTGGGCCGGCGCACGCGGTTCTGCTATGCCGGGCTGCGGGCCCCGCGGCCGGGCGAAACGCCGCAGCCGGGCGCCTTCGAGGCCTTTGCGCGCTACGACGTCGAAACGGGGGCGAAGACCGTGTACCGCCTGCCCGCCGGGCAGACCGCATGCGAGCCGGTGTTCGCCGCCGATCCGGCCGGCGCGGGTGAAGCGGACGGCTACATCCTGAGCTTCGTGCACGCCGAA
>NZ_DIEJ01000134.1:0-12094 GCF_002418565.1 Achromobacter sp. UBA5777
CATGCCCGGGGCCGTGCCGGCGGGCACCTGGATCACGGTCTCGCGCAGCACGCCGCCGCCCTGCACGCTGCCGCGCACGTTGCCCGGCGCGGTCATTTGCGTGACGCAATTCTGGCGCTGGGTCTCCGGCAGGCGGTTGCAGCGCGCCACCATGTTCTGCTGCAGCTGTTCGGGGCTTTCTTCGCGGAGATTCTGGCGGCTGCGCTCCTGGCGCGCCGCGCCGGCTTCGCGCAGGCAGGCATCCAGCGCTTGCCCGGTCCTGCCGCTTTTGCAGGCGGCGACGTCCTGTTGATAGCTGGACTGCGCCGAGGCGCCGGAAGATTGCGCTTGAGCCGCGCCAGCGGCGAGCATCAGGCCGGCGGTGCAGAAAATGGCAGCCAGGCGCTTCGAAGGCATGGGAACAGTATTCATGGTCAGCTCCTTATGAAGAGATTGAACCCGGACGGCGCGGTATCAACCGCGCCGCCAACTGACCTCACTATCCCATGACGGCGCGATGGGGGACATAACTAGCGACGTGAATTCGTAAGGTTACGTTTCAACGTCAGCAAACAGGGACGGCCCGAAATCAGCGCGCGTCTTTGTCCGCTTCCGCCTTGGTGAGGCGGTTGCGGTACGTAGCTGCGCGCATCAACAACATGGCCGTGACAGGCGACGACACAATCAGCAGCAGCGTGATGATGACCTCGTGAAACACCGGCCGCGCGGACAGCGCCGAGAACACGAGGATGGAAGACGCCAGCACGCAGGCGCAGCCCATCGTGTTGCCCAGCGTGGGGGCATGGATGCGCGACTGGAAGGTGCGGAAACGCAGCAGCCCGGCCGAGCCGGTCACGGCCAGCAGACCGCCCAGCACCAGCAGAATGGTGGCGGGGATTCCAGCCCACAGGGGGATATCGACTTCCATCATGGTTCGATGACCTCGCCGCGCAACAGGAAGCGCGCCATGGCGGTAGAGCCCACAAAGCCGAACAGCGCGATCAGGAGCGCGATGTCGAAGTACACCGACGTGCCGGACCGGATACCGAACACCAGCATCGTCAGCATGCCATTGATGTATAGCGTGTCCAGGGCTAGGACGCGATCCTGCGCGGTGGGGCCGCGCAACAGGCGGATCGTGGCGAACACCATGCCCAGCGCAAAGCAGAGCAAGGCAAAGGACGCCGCCCAATACAGTACGGAATTCATTCGAACATCTCCATCAACGGGCGCTCGTAGCGCTGCTGCACCAGTTCGATCCACTCGTCTTCGTTTTGCAGGTCAAGCACATGCAGTTTCAGGGCGTGGTCTTCGGTCAGGTTCACCCAGACGGTGCCGGGCGTGTAGGTGAGGATGCAGGCCAGCATTGCCAGGCCATGCGGGTCGCGTATGGTGAGCGGGATCAGGATGAAACCCGGCGAGAACTCATTGCGGCGTGGATTGAGGATCAGCCGCGCCACCGCGACGTTGGACTTGATGATGTCCCATGTCACGTGCAGGAAAAGCGGAATCACCTTCCACAGGTGGCGCGGCCGCGCATGCAGCGGGCGCAGGCGCGAGGCGGCCCACGTGAACCATAGCGCCAGCGCGATGCCCAGGGCGATCTGACCCGGCGACACGCTTTCATTGAGGAGCAGCCACAGTGCAAACAGCAGCGTGGGCAGGATCAGGAAGTAAAGGCGGCGCATCAGCTTCCTCCCTTGACGCCGCGCACGGTCTGCGCGGACATGACGGCGTCGATATACGACGCGGGCTGGTCGAGCGAACGGGCGGCGTCGTCCAGGTAGGCCGACACGGGACCCGCGCCAGCGGCCAGGCCCACGCACAGCAGCACCAGCACGGCGACCGGGCCTGCCTCGATCACGCGCAGGCGCGGCGTGCTGCGGTCGTCGCTGGCCCAGAAGATACGGATGCCGGTGCGGCCCAGGCCGATCAAGCCGGCCAGACCCGACACGAGCACGGCGGCCACGAGCAGCCAGGCGTCCATGGGCGGGGCCGACTCGGTGGCGGCCGATACCGCTGCCGACAATAGCGAGAACTTGGCGACAAAGCCGGACAGCGGCGGCAGACCGGTCACCAGCAACGCGCAGGAAATGAAGGCCAGGCCCAGGAACGCCATTGCCGCGGGAATCGCCACGCCGACGACGTCGTCGGAGCGGTTCACTGAGGTTGGATCGTCCAGGTCGAAGGCATCGAGCGTGACCGCCAGCACGTTCGCGCCAAAGCTGCGCGTGCGTTCGATCAGTTCGGCCAGCAGGAAGAACGCGCCCGTGGTCAGCACGGAGCTGATCAGGTAAAAGAGCGCGGGACCCGTGAGCGTGACGCCCGGCATGCCCAGGGCAGTTAGCAGCGTGCCGGCCGACACGATGACGCAGTAGCCGACCATTTTTTCCAGTTGCTGGGTGGCCAACAGGCCCAGGGCGCCAAACAGCAGCGTGGCCAGTCCGGCGGCAAACATCCAGTCCAGGCTGAAGGCGGCGGGCGCACCGGTGGGCAGCAGCAGCGAGCCGATGCGCAACAGCGCGTAGATGCCGACCTTGGTCATGATGGAGAACATGGCCGCGATCGGTGCACCGGCCGAACCATACCCTTTGACCAGCCAGAAGTTGAGCGGCCAGGCGCCTGCCTTGACCAGGAAGGCCACGCCGAGGATGGCGGCGCCCGCCTCGAAGAGCATGCGTTCGGCGCCCGCCAGATTGCCAGCGCGCAGGGCCAGGTCCGCCATGTTGAGCGTGCCCGTCACGCCGTAGATCAGCGCAATGCTGATCAGCAGCAGGAACGAGGCCACCAGGTTCACGGCGATGTACTGAAGGCCCGCGCTGACGCGCGCCACGCCGGACCCGTGCAGCAGGAGGCCGTACGACGCCGCCAGCAGCACTTCGAAGAACACGAACAGGTTGAACAGGTCGCCGGTCAGGAAGGCCCCATTCAGGCCCATCAGCAGGAACTGGAACAGCGAATGGAAATGCACGCCGGCGCGATCCCAGCGGGCCAGCGCGTAGACCAGCGTGGCCAGTCCCAGCACGGCTGTCAGCGTCAGCATGACGGCGGCCAGGCGGTCGACCACCAGCACGATGCCGAACGGCGCGGGCCAGTCGCCCACCAGGTAGGCCCCTACCCCGTTTTCCCAGACGCCGGGCACGCCCCCGCCGGCCACAACCAGCAAGGCGATCGCGGCCGCCAACTGGGCAAGCGTCGATAAAAGCGCGACCCCGCCGCGCGCGTAGCGGCTGGTGTCGGCGAACAGCAGCATCGCCGCGCCCGCGACCAGCGGAATGATGATGGGCAGGACAGGAAGGTGTTGAAGCCAGAAACTCAAGATTGGGACTCCCGTCCATCAACGTGGTCGGTACCCGTGAGGCCCCGCGAGGCGAGCAGCACAACCAGGAACAACGCGGTGGTGGCAAAGCCGATGACGATGGCGGTCAGCACCAGCGCTTGCGGCAGCGGATCCGCATACCAGGAAGGATCATGCGCCATGGACGGATCCACCACCGGCGGCCTGCCGGACGTGAGCCGGCCCATGCCGAAGATGAAGAGGTTCACCGCGTAGGAGACCAGCGACAGGCCCATGATGAACTGGAACGTCCGGGGACGCAGCAGCAGCCATACGCCCGAGCCCGCCAGCACGCCGATTGCGGCAGCGTATATCAATTCCATCAGGCTTCTCCTGTTTGAACGGCGGCCGCCTGGAGCTCGGCGGCGGCCTTGCGTTGCGCGCGCAGGGATTGGTGGGCAAGCGCCACCAGTACCAGCACGGTGGATCCGACGACCAGCATGTAGACGCCCAGATCAAAGAGCAGCACGCTGGATACGTGGACGTGGCCAATCAGCGGCAGCGCGACGTCCCAGGCCAGCGCGGCGAGGAACGGCTTGTAGGCCAGCCATGCGCTCACGGCGGCAATGCCGGCGGACAGCAGCCCGATGCCGATCCAGTTCTGGGGATTGAGGCGGCTGCGGGATTCGACCCAATACACCCCGCCGACCATGTATTGCAGGATGACGGAGGTGGCGAAGATGAGGCCGCCCACGAAACCGCCGCCGGGCTGGTTGTGGCCGCGCAAGAGGAAATACACGGAGATCAGCGCGGCGATCGGCAGCAGCAGGCGCACCAGCACCGCGGGCACCATCATCGAGCCTGCGGGCACCGGAGACTTGATGTCGGGCGCGTCCGGGATGCCGCCGTCCTGATCCATCTGCTGGCGCGGGATGTCCGCGCTCTCGGCGGCCGGACGGAAGCGGCGCAGCAGCGCGTAGACGGTCAGCGCCACGATGCCAAGCACCGTGATTTCGCCGAACGTATCGAAGCCGCGGAAGTCCACGAGGATCACGTTGACGACGTTGGTGCCGCCGCCGTCGGGCAGCGCGCGATCCACGAAATAGGAGGAAATGGGATTGGTCTGCGGCCGCGCCAGCACCGAATACGCCAACGCCGACATACCCGTGCCGGCGGCCACGGCCAACAGCAGATCGCGCAGGCGGCGGCCGCGTGCCTGCAGCGTGGCTTTCAGGCTTTCTTCGTCGTCCTGCACGATGCGGCGCGGCAGCCAGCGCAGGCCCAGCAGCAACAGCACCAGCGTCACGACCTCGACAGACAGTTGCGTCAGCGCCAGATCGGGTGCGGAGAACCAGACGAAGGTCAGGCAGGTGATCAGCCCTGCCCCGCCCGCCAGCGCCAAGGAAGCCAGGCGGTGGTACTTGGCCTGGAACGCGGCGGCCAAGGCGCAGGTGCCGCCCACGATCCACAGCAAGGCGAATACCGGATCGACCGGCGTCAGGCGCACCGCGCCGTCCAGCCAGCCGCCGGCGCGCAGCGGCAGCCACGCGACGAACAGCGTGCCCACCAGGATCAGCACCATCTGCACCTGCAGACGCGTGGACGACACCCAGCGCAGCAGCCACGCGGCGGCGACGCTGGAGCCATCGAGCAGCGCCTCGAAGGTGCGGCGGCCGTCAAGGCGGTAGATGAACGGCACCCGGCCCGGATTGGCGCGCTGATGCGCGCGCAGGGCCAGGTACAGCAGCACGCCTGCGGTAGTGGCGACCAGGCTCATCGCCAGCGGAAGATTGAAACCGTGCCAGACGGCCAGGCTGTAGTCGGGCATGTTCTCGCCCAGGATGCTCTGCGCCGCAGTGGCCAGGAACGGGCCGACGGTCAGGCTGGGAACGATGCCCACCAACAGGCACATCAGGACCAGCAATGCGCTGGGCAGCAGCATCCAGCGCGGCGGCTCGTGGGGCTCGCGCGGCAGGTCGGTGGCCGGCGGGCCGAAGAACACCTGCAGGATGAAACGCAGCGAATAGGCGACGCTGAATGCGCCGGCGATCGTGGCGAGCAGCGGCAGGCCAAGCTGGACGTAGCGGTCGGCACTGACGAAGGTGGTTTCCGCAAAGAACATTTCCTTGGACAGGAAACCGTTCAGCAGCGGCACGCCCGCCATCGAGGCCGCGGCCACCATCGCCAGCGTGGCAGTAATGGGCATCGCCTTATACAGGCCGGACAGCCGGCCCAGGTCGCGCGTGCCGGTTTCGTGGTCTACCACGCCCGCCGCCATGAAGAGCGACGCCTTGAACGTGGCGTGGTTGATCATGTGGAAGATGGCGGCCACCAGCGCCAGCGTGCTGTTCAGACCCAGCAGCAGCGTGATGAGGCCCAGGTGGCTGATCGTGGAATACGCCAGCACGCCCTTCATGTCCTGCTGGAAGATCGCCGCGTAGGCGCCCAGCACCAGCGTGATGAGACCCAGCCCGCCGATGATCCAGAACCATTCGTCGGTGCCAGACAGCACGGGCCAGAATCGCGCCAGCAGGAAAACCCCCGCCTTGACCATCGTGGCCGAGTGCAGATAGGCGGACACCGGCGTGGGCGCGGCCATGGCGTTGGGCAACCAGAAATGGAACGGGAACTGCGCGCTCTTGGTCAGCGCGCCCAGCGCCACCAGCACCAGGACGGCGGGATACCAGGGGTCGGCGCGGACCAGGTCGCCCGACGCCAGGACGCGGTCCATGTCATAGCTGCCGACGATATGACCCAGGATCAGCACCCCGGCCAGCAGACAGAGACCGCCCGCCCCGGTGACCGTCAGCGCCATGCGCGCGCCCCGGCGCGCGTCCAGGCGGTGGTGCCAGTAGGCGATCAGCATGAACGACGCCAGGCTGGTCATTTCCCAGAACAGGACCAGTTGGATCAGGTTGCCCGAGAGCACCACGCCGAGCATGGCGCCCATGAAGGCCTGGAAGAAGGAAAAGAAGCGCGGGACCGGGTCTTCCGGCGACATGTAATAGCGCGCGTACAACACGACCAGCGCGCCCATGCCGGAGACGATCAGCGCAAAGAGCCACGCGTAGCCGTCCATGCGCAGGGTGAATTGCAGACCCAGGGCGGGCGCCCAGGGCATATCGGCCCGTATGACGCCGCCGTTGGCGACGTCCGGATAGAGCGTCGCGATCAGAACCACGCACGCGAGGGCGATGAGGCCAGCCAACCACGCCTCGGCGTTGCGGGCGTTGGAAGGCAGCAGCGCGGCGCACAGGCTGCCGGCGAACGGCAGAGCGAGGATCAGGATCAGCGACATGGCGTTCCGAAAATGTCCGGGCCCCCTCCCGCCAGCGCAGGGCAGCGAGAGACGAAACAGACCGGGGATTGAAAAACGGACGGAACCCTTGGCCCGGTGCGTCGCTGCACTACACGTTGCCCCGAGGGGACATCAACCAACGCCAATTGAACGGCGCAGACAGAAACAAACGCAATAGCTTTCTTGCAAGACCGGGCAAGAATCTCATCCGAAAAATATCAGATTCTTGTAAGTTATGCAGGGATTTATGTACGTACCCAGCTAATGACAGCAAGATGACTGCGCAGCAATTGCGCATCGAAAGCTTCTCAAATTGTGTTCAACTGCCTGTCAGACTGACTTTTTCCTGTAACTTCTGTCATCTCCGCGCTTTTTAAGAGCACGTTAGAAATTTTGCGATTTCTCATGACAGGGACAATCCCGAGTTGACCATGGGGACATACCTGTGTGGAATGCGGCCACGAGGCGTTGGCTTGCGACACCCCGGCAATGCGCGCCTCACCGAAGCTGGCCCGGCAAGATGGCCGGTTCGGAACAACAATATGGAGAAGACTCTTGAACGTGTTGTCACATGCCAAGGCCGTCCTGGCCGCCGCCATCGCTGGCGCCTGCCTGACCTCCGCTGCCCAGGCCGCAGATCCCTACCCCAATAAACCCATCCGCCTGATCGTCCCGTTTGCCGCCGGCGGCACCACCGATATCGTGGCGCGCGTCGTGGCCGAGGGCCTGGGCCGTGAACTCGGCCAGCCCGTGGTCGTGGAAAACCGCGCCGGCGGCGGCGGCTCCATCGGCGCCGACGCCTTGGTGCGCTCTGCCAACGACGGTTACACGCTGGGCGTGGCGACGGTCAGCACCATGGCCACCAATCCGGCCACCAATCCCAAAAACCCGTACAACCCGCTCAAGGACTTCACGCCGATCACCAACATGGTGAACGTGCCCAACGTCATGACGGTCAACCCGAGCGTGCCCGCCAAGACCCTGGCCGAGTTCATCACCCTGCTCAAGAACAACCCCGGCAAGTACAGCTATGCGTCGTCGGGCGCGGGCGGCATCAGCCACCTGGACGGCGAGCTGTTCAAGTCGCTGACCAAGACCGACATGGTTCACGTCCCCTACCGCGGATCGGGTCCGGCGCTGAACGACGTGATCGCCGGCCAGGTCAACGTCCAGTTCGACAACCTGCCCTCCTCCATGCCGCACATCCAGGCCGGCAAGCTGCGCGCGCTGGCCGTAGCGGCGCCCAAGCGCCTGCCCGCCCTGCCGGACGTGCCGACGTTCGCCGAGGGTGGCCTGCCCGACATGGACAACATGGCGTGGTATGGCCTGGTGGCGCCGGCCGGTACGCCGCAAGCCGTGGTCGACCGCGTGCACGCCGCGGCGGTCAAGGCCTTGAAGGATCCGAAGATCGCCCAGCGCCTGGCCGACGGCGGATCGATCGTGGACGGCAACACGCCGGCCGAGTACGCCGCGCAGATCAAGCGCGAACTCGAACTGCGCCAGCGCATCGCCAAGGACCGCAACATCGTCCTGACGAACTGATCGCAACCTGACGAGAGGGGCGCGGGCCAGCGGTTTGCGGTTGGCGCCCCTGTTTGCATTCGTCCCCGCTTGACGGCAATTGCCCGGGTGGTAGCATCTGCCCCGTGCAATCCGATCTATCTTCCCTTCCCTGCGTCACCTGCGCTCTCTGCGCCCTGCGCTCAACGCTGTTGAGTTCGCAGGAGGTCGCCGCGCGTTCCGCTTACGCGCGGTCCAAGCCCGGCTAATCGCCCGCCTTTCCCCTTTCTGATTTTTTGCTCCGGCCCGTTGCCGGCTGCCTGCGCACATCCGCGCGTCTTGCAGCCTGAAACCGGCCGGCGGGCGCACTGCCGCGTGGCGGGCGCTCGTCTCCATTTCGCCGCTCGCTTGCCTTTCCCGGCTTGCGCCGCAGGCACGCACCGCACTTTTCGAATCAGCGCCATGCAACTCACCAAGAAATTCGTCAAAGCCAAGAACCCCTGCGCGGGCGGCTACAAATGGTTCCTCCGCGACCACAACGGACAGGGGGACTACCAGGCCGTGCTCGATGCCCTGGTCGCCGACGGCCGCGTCGGCGACGCCTGCTGGCTGTTGGACCAGTTCGGTCCGACCGACGCCGTGTTGCGGCTGGACACGCTGGATGCCACCGCCATCGTGTTTGCGGGAACGCTGGAGGTCCGCATGGGCATCAACGTGGACACGGTGGTTCGCGCCGGCCGCAGCCTCATCACGGGCGGTGGCATTCGCGCCGGCGAGTCGATCGTGGCGGGTGAAAACATCACCGCCGGCGGCAACATTGCCAGTGGCGGCAACCTGCGCGCCGGCGGCGACGTGGCGGCCGACTGGGGGATCGAGATTGCGACGCGCCTGGATTGCGGCGGCAATGTGCGCGCCAAGTGGGACATCTGCGCCGGGCAGGACCTGGCCGTGACCGGTCACCTGCATGCCGGCCAGGACATCAGCACGCAAGGCGCCATCAAGTGCGGGCAAGGCATCAAGGCAGGCGGCGGCGTGACCGCGGAACAGGAAATCAATGCCGGCTGCGGTATTCAGGCTGGGGGTTCAATTCAGTCGGGCGAGCACCTCGCCTGCGGGTGGGGCTTGATCGCCGGCGAGGACATCCGCGCCGAGGGCGCCATCCGCGCGGGCGAAGGCGCGCAGGCGGCCGGCGTCATCGAGGCGGGCGCGGGACACGGCGTCTACGCCGGACTGAGCGTGCGGCTGGACGCGTGGGATCTGTGCGCGCGGGTGGTTGCCCAATCCCGCCCGGCTCAGTTGGTGAGCGGGCATTGGGCGGGAGCGGACGGCGCAACCAGCGCCGGCGCCGCGCCCGCCGACCCGCCGTGGAATGGATGGATGGATGTCGGCGCGACGAAGCGTGATGGCTACGCGGGCGGTCCGCAAGGCTGAGAACGCCGCCACGGGCTGTCGGGGGGCGGNNCCTGCGGGTGTGGTTGCCATAGCCGCTATCGCAGCCCCTCTTTGTGGAGCGGCGCGGGATGGCGTAACACCAGCATCAACCCTGTCAGGATCGCGGCCATGCCCGCCAGGCTGAGCGCCGGCAAGCGATTGCCCAGAATCAGGTAATCCAGTGCCGCCGTGCCCACCGGCACCAGATAGAACAGGCTGGTCACATTGACGAGGTTGCCTGCCTGGATCATGCGGTAGAACAGCAGCGTGGCGCCGACCGAAATCACGAGGCCCATCCAGATCAACGGCACGATGAAACCGACGCTCCAGTCGGCGTGCAGCGGCTGGAATGGTGCGAACAGCAGGCAGAGCACCAGACTGATCGCGTACTGCAGCGGCATCACGTCCATCGGCGGCTGCTGGACGCGCTTTTGCAGCAAGGCGCCGCCGGTCATGCTGGCCAGCGCCGCGCAGGCGTACGCGATGCCCGCGACGGACAAGCGCGTCAGCGCGATGCTTTGATACACGACCAGCACCAGCCCGGCGAGCGCCAGGCAGAGCCCCGCCAGACGCGCCGGCGCAAAGCGGCGCTCCGTCAGCGCCAGCGTCAGGATGGGCTGCGCGCCGAGCAATGTCGCCAGCACGCCCGGCGTCACGCCGTGGTCCAGCGCCAGCAGGTAGCAGATGGAGTAACTGCCGATCAGCAACGCGCCCGTTGTAGCGACCTGCATGCGGGTGCCGGTCTGCGGCAACCAACGTCCGCGCCGAGTGCAGATCAGCAGCAGCACCGCCAGCGCAAGCAAGCAGCGGAACAAGAGGAAGCCAAAGGCGGAGGCATGCGACAACCCCCATTTGGCAAAGATCGCGCCGCCGCTCCACAGCAGCACGAACAAGGTGGTGGACGCGTGGGCAGCCCACGCGCGTCGGATGTTGGACATGAGGTATCACCTGTCTGAATGGGGTGCAGACTCCCGCCCGGGGCGCGATAACGCGCGCCCATGTGCGCGCGCGGCGGGCGACGTCAATGCGTCATGCTCGCGGTGCGGCGCTGGAGTTCAGGCGGGAGACGGAGATGCGGCGGGTCAGCCTAGGACGGCTGACACAGGCGGATGCGCGCCAGACACGACGCCGCGAGGCGGCGATGCGGGCGGCGGCGCCGCGTTCTTGACGGGAGACACAGCCGGCGGAGCGCCGGCGGAGAACGAAGCCGACACGCGCGCGCACGCAAGACCCGCGCGGACGGCGCGGGCAGGCATGGTGAAAGGCGTGTAAGCAGGCATCCGGGCAGACTACCGGCGCCGGGCCGCAGCGTCAAGCATCGGCGGTTGAGGCCGCGCTGCTTCCCGGCACCGATGTGCCGGGTCCGGGCCGGTTCGCTAACCGATCCTGCGCTGCTCAACCCCCATGTCGCGCCATGCCTCGCCGTGGCACGTAAACATCAGGATCTGATGCCGTGTCGCGGCATCGAACAGCGCGCGCTTCATGAAGTCGCGCCGGGCGTCGTCGGTGTGGACCAGCGCATCGTCCAGCAGCAGCAAGGTGGGCCGGCCGGCCTCGCGCAGCAGATCGGCGTAGGCGAACCGCGCCAGGATGCCGAGCTGTTCGCGCGTACCGAAGCTGAGGGCGTCCAGCGCGTCTTCGCCATCGCCGCGGCGCAGCGCCGTGGGCAGCAGCGCATCGTCCAGGCGCAGCGCGGCGTCGGGAAAGAGCAGCGCCAGATAGTGATTGAGGCGGCGGGCGAGCGGCGCTTGCAGGCGTTGCGTGGCGGCGGCGCGTTTATCGGCGAGCAGCTTTTGCAGCAGATCCAGCGCGGCGGCGCGCCGTGCGAATTCGTCGCGGCGCCGTTGCAGACGCTCGCAGGCCGCCTGCGCTTCCGACAGGCGTTCTCCCAGGCCTTGCGCACCGGCCTGGTCCAGCTTGCCCTGCAATTGCAGGATGTCGCCGTGCCGCTTGTGCTGGGCGTCGCGTTCGATGGCGGCGGATTTTTCGAACCGCTGCACGTCCTGTTCCGCGAGTTCGGGCCGGTGTTCGGCCAACGAGGCCCGAGCCTCTCGTACGCGCAGTTCGAGTTGGTCGTGGGCGCTGCGCACTTCAGCCAGGCGGCCGGCGCGGGCGTGGCGTTGCGCCGAGCGTTCGTCGGATTGGAGTTCTGCGCCCCGGGCGGCAGCCTGCCCTTCCAGCAACTGGGCGCGGGCCGTGTCCGCGTCCAGCGCGCGCTGCGCGTCGGCGACTGCCTTTTCCGCCTGCGCCGCAACAGCTTCGGCCTCGCGCAGGGCCTGCACGGCGTCGGGCAGATCGTCATCCCCTATGTCGGCATCAGCGTCAGCAATGCCGTCTTCGGTTTCCTGCGCGGGCGGCAGCTTGGACAGCCGTTCCTGCAACTGCGCCAGCCGCGCCAGTGCCTCGTCGCGCTGGGTGCGCAGCGCATCCACGCCGCGGGGCGCATGGATGCTCAGCGTCTTGCGCACGCCTTCAAGTTCGCGCTGCAGCGCGTTGTAGCGCGCGTGCCGCTGTTCTGCATCGGCCAGGGTGTCGACGCCCGCCCGCTTGAGCAACGCGGCGCTTGCCGACTCCGCGCGCGCCAGGTCGCGCTGCAAGGCCGGCAGGTC
>NZ_DIEJ01000134.1:12144-40278 GCF_002418565.1 Achromobacter sp. UBA5777
ACGGCCTGTTGCTGCAACTGAAGATTTCCGAGTTCGCGGCCGGCCTTGCGCAAGCCCTCGATCTCGGCATCGGATATTTCGAGTTGGACGGCTTCTGTCCGCAACGCCGAACCTTGCTGGATCAGGTGCGTGGCTGCGACCAGGGCGCCGTCCAGGCGTTCGATTTCGGGGGTGAGCTGCGCAAGCTGCCGCTCCAGGTCGCGGCGGTCCGCCTGCGCCTGAAGCCGCGCCACGCGCCGGCGCGCGGCCTCGACTGCGGCGGCATGGGATTGCCGCTGCTGCAACGCGCGCGCCAGTGGTTCCTGCATCGCCTGCACATGGGCGTGCGCCGCGCGTGCATCGCGAAGCAGCGCCTGATAATCGGCTTCGTCCTGTTGATCGCGCCGGACCTGATCCTGCAGCAGCGCAAGGGTCTGCGCGGCCTGCGCCTGCTCGCGTTGCAGTCCGTCGAAGGCTTCACGCTCCTTGGCCAGTGCGGCAAGGCGCGCGCGAGCCTGGACGGCCTTGGCCTCGAAATCCTTCCAGGGTTGCGCGGCCTGGGCGCGTTCATGTTCGCGCCGCAGTTCGGCCAGGCGATCGACGTCGGCGTTAAGCTGCGCCATGGCCTGCCCGCACTCGTCGCGTTCGGACAAGGCGCGCGCGAGCGCGTCTTCGGCGTCCTTGTAGCTGCCCTTGGGGCGGCCGTTGCGGGCGTCCAGCAGCGCTGCGCGCTCGGCCGACACGCGATCGAACAGCCGGTCGCCGTCTCCGGAGGCCAGCTCGCCGGAGAGCTGCGTCAGCGCATCGCGCAGATGCGAGCCCGCAAAGCCGGCGGCTTCGTGCAGGTTCTGGCCGTCGCCCTGGCGGATCCATAGCAGGCCCGGCACGCCAGCCAGATCAGGTTTGCTTTGGCCGCGCCCGGGCATTTCGAAGCCCAACAAACCGGCCAGCGCGTTTTCGGCTTCTTCGCCGTCCAGCCGCTGCGCACCGTCGTCCACCACAAGTTCACAGCGGGCCTTGGACAGGAACTGCTTTTTCAGGACATAGGCGTGATCCGCGTGCGTGAAGGCCACTTCAACGCTGGGGCGCGCGCCGGATTCGCCGCGCGGCGCCAGGTCGGCGACCTTGCTGGTGCTGTAGCGTTCAAGGAAGGCGGCCCGAATGGCGGCCGCGACCGTGCTTTTGCCGGCCTCGTTGGGGCCGACAAAGAGGTTCAGGCCGTCTTGCAGTCCGTCCAGCGACAGCGGCTGGCGGAACTTGCGGAATTCTTCGAGGGCGATGCGGGAGATCTTCATTTGGCGGCTCCCTGCGTGGCAGTTTCGCGCTGGAACCGCAGCAGCAGGCGCAAGGCCTCGCTGGCTACGGCGGACTGGTCTTGGTCCGCCTGCAACGCCTGCAGTTGTGCGGCGACCTCGCCCACGTAGCCGCTGGCGCGCAATTCGGCCAGGTCAGCTTCGTCGGGTTCCAGGCGCACGCCGGACAAGTCCGGCAGCAAGGCCCGCACCTGCGCGGCGGCCTCGGCCACGGCCTTTTGCAATGCATCCCAGATTTCGAGGTTGACGTGACCCTGCACGTCCAGGCGCAGCACGTCGTCTGACCGCAACGCCGCCATGCGTTCGGCCAGCGCCTGGGCATCGGTGGGCAGGCTAAGGGCTTCAGTCCAGGCGGACCAGCGGTACTTGCCGGTGGCGATGCGTTCGACCACGGGCGGGGCGCCCGGCGCGTCGATGCGCACGTCCAGCACGTAACCGGGCTCGTTGCCGCGAAAGCGGTCCTGTTCCGGCGTGCCGGCATACCAGGTGCGTGTGTCAATGGACAGGCAGCCGTGCCAATCGCCCAGCGCCAAATAGTCAAGACTGGCGCGGTCCGCGCGGTCGGGCGCGATGGGATTGGTGGCGTCGATCGTGTCGGGCAGGCGGCCGGCCACGCTGCCATGGGCGAGGCCCACGCGGATGCGCCCGGGTGGCGTTTCGAGCGTGTCGAAAGCCTGGGTGACGTCGTCGTAGGTGTGGCGTTGCGTAAGCGGCGCGGCGAGCACGGCGAGGTTGGCGTCCGGCAGGTCCACCACGCCTGTCGTAAGCGGCACATGCACGTTGGCCGGAATGCAGCCCAGTTGCATGGCACGGCTCCAGACGCTGTCGGCAAGGGCTGCATCGTGATTGCCGGCGATCATTACCCAGGGCCCCGTGTAGCCAGCCATGGCGGCAAATAGGCGCCGGATGCTGCGATCGGACACGGCCTGCGTGTCGAAGACGTCTCCGGCGACCAGCACGGCATCCACGCGGCGTTCGGCGGCCAGCGTGGCGATGCGCGCGACGACCTCGAAACGGGCCTCGGCAAGCATGGCGGCATCGTCGGTTTCAAACTGGCCGTATTGGCGGCCGATCTGCCAGTCGGCAGTGTGCAGGAAATGGGTCATGCGGCGATTTTGGCATAAAGCAAGGAGCCGTTTCGCGCACAGCGTGCGCAATTCAGCGCACGCAAAAAACAACGCGGGCCGCATCGAAGCGGCCCGGCGGGTGTGCGCCCAACTGGCTATGCGAGCGCCAGATCAGGCGCAGGCCGGTGAGACGCAGGTCAGACGCGACGCCAGGCGCAGATGAAGCAGCCCAGGCACGCCGCGAGGTGCAGCTTAAGACCTACTCAAGCGCCCTTGCCGTCCAGCACCAGCTGCTGGCGGGACGCTGCGCTGCGGTCATAGCGCGACAGCCCGAGCCCGTCGGTGCTGATCGCGGGGCGCTGACCCATGACGAGATCTGCGACCAGCTTGCCGGAACCGCACGCCATGGTCCACCCCAGCGTGCCGTGGCCGGTGTTCAGGTAAAGGTTGTTGTAGCGCGTGGCGCCGACGACCGGCGTGCTGTCCGGCGTCATGGGACGCAGGCCGGTCCAGAACTCGGCCTGGGCCACGTGGCCGCTACCGGGGAACAGATCGTTGACCACCAGTTCCAGCGTCTTGCGGCGGGCGTCCTTCAGGCGCAGATCGAAGCCGGACAATTCGGCCATGCCGCCCACGCGGATCCGTTGGTCGAAGCGCGTGACGGCGACCTTGTAGGTTTCGTCCAGCACGGTCGACACCGGCGCGGCGGCCTCGTCCTTCATGGGGATGGTGAGGGAGTAGCCCTTGACCGGGTACACCGGCAGGTCCAGGCCGAGGGGTTCGAGGAACCCGCGGGTGTAGCTGCCGAAGGCGGCCACGTAGCGGTCGGCGGTGAGGACTTCGTTGCCGACGCGCACGCCGGTGATCTGGCCGCCGGCGGTGTTCAGGCCCGTGACGCTTTGGCCAAAACGGAATTCAACGCCCAGTGCGGCCGCCATGTCCGCCAGGCGGCGGGTGAAAAGCTGGCAGTCGCCGGTTTCATCATTGGGCAGGCGCAAGCCGCCGGTGAGCTTGTGCGCGGAGTTGGCGAGCGCGGGCTCGGCCGTGACGAGACGGTGGCGGTCCAGCAGTTCGTAGGGAACGCCGACCTCTTCGAGCACGGCGATGTCGCGGCGCGCGGCTTCCATCTGGGCTTCGGTGCGGAACAACTGGAGCGTGCCGCGGGCGCGCTCTTCGTAGTGGATGCCGGTCGCGGCGCGCAGTTCACGCAGGCAGTCGCGGCTGTACTCGGACAGGCGCAGCATGCGTTCCTTGTTGACGGCATAGCGGTCGGCCGAGCAGTTGGCCAGCATGGCGGCCATCCATTTGAGCTGGAACAGGCTGCCGTCCAGGCGGATCGCCAGCGGCGCATGTTTCTTGAAGAGCCATTTGATCGCCTTGAGCGGGATGCCAGGCGCGGCCCAGGGCGTGGAATAGCCCGGCGACACCTGTCCGGCATTGGCGTAGCTGGTCTCCTGCGCCGCGGCGGGCTGGCGGTCCAGCACGGTCACTTTGGCGCCCTGCCGGGCCAGGTAATAAGCGGTGGTGGTGCCGATGACGCCGCTGCCAAGGACGATCACATGCATGATTCTTTCCGGTATTTGGATTTGTCTGGGAATTTCGGTAGTCTATGACCCCTTCAGCAGTGAAAAACACTGAAGATTTTCCTTGGGCAGTGGTTTTTCTCGGGCCATCCTTGTTTTTCGACCGGCGTTAGTGAAATGCGCGACCTCGACCGAATTGACCTCAAAATCCTCGACATCCTGCAGCGCGAAGGCCGGATTTCGGTCACGGAATTGGCCGAGCGTGTGAGCCTGTCGGCTACCCCCTGCTCCGACCGCGTCAAGCGCATGGAACGTGAAGGCGTCATCACGGGTTACCATGCGCGCGTCAATCCGGCGGCGCTCGGCAAGAACTTGCTGGTCTTCCTGGAGATCAAGCTGTCGGCCAAGTCGGGCGACGTGTTCGACAAGGTCAAGCAGGAACTGCTGTATGTGCCCGAGGTGATGGAATGCCACCTGGTGTCGGGCGAATTCGACTACCTGGTCAAGGCGCGCCTGTCTGAAATGAACGAATACCGCCGTCTTCTGGGCGAAATCCTGAAGCGGCTGCCCGCGTCCGCCGAGTCTCACAGCTACATCGTGATGGAAGAGATCAAGGAGACGCTCTTCCTGCCGGTGGACCGCTAGGGCCTGTTCACACTAAAAGAAGGGATGCGCCCGCCCGGCTAGGGGCGCCCGGCCAGGGGCGCCCGCCTTGTTACCGATAATTCCTGCGGCGGCTGCTATGCTGCGGCCCTCCCCGGCGATCCTGCGCGTTCGTCCGACCCTAATTTTGCTCTTGCCCATGACCCGTCTTTATAAATACTTCTTCCGCGGCCTGATCACCGTCCTGCCGCTGGCGCTCACGATCTACCTGCTGTACCTCTTTCTGGCCTGGACGGAAGGTGTGGCGCTGACGTTCCTGCGCCCCTTTATCGGCGGCTTCTACGTGCCGGGCATGGGCCTGGCGCTGGGCATCCTGGGCATTCTGGCCATCGGCTACCTGGTGTCCAAGCAGCGCGTGCAGCGCTTCCTGACGCTGGTCGAAATGCCCTTCACCAACCTGCCGGTGGTCAAGAGCATCTATTCGTCGCTCAAGAGCTTTGCCGATTACTTTTCGCCCAGTTCCAAGAACACGGCCCAGCAGGTCGTTGTCCTGCGCATCCCGGGCCAGCAGCTTGAGCTGGTGGGCCTGGTGACGCGCCGCGGCACCGATGGCTTGCCCGAGGGATTCACCCAGGGCGATCGCGTCGCCGTCTACCTGCCGATGGGCTACATGATTGGCGGCTATACCGTGTTCGTGCCGCAGGAATGGGTGCAGCCCATCCAGATGTCGGTCGAGGAAGCCATGCGCTCGTCGCTGATCGCCTGGATGGCGCGGGCCGAAACCGGCGGCATCCGCCCCGTGCCTGCCGCCAGCCCTGAGGCGGGTGCGGATAAGCCAGTGGCTCAGCCGGCCACGCAGCCTGTCGCCCAGCCCGCGAGCCAAAACGCCGGCTCGTCCGCTGCCCCCTCCCTCTCCCCCGCCGTCGCGCCGTCCGCAGACCAGCCCGCCGCTACCGGCAATCCGGCCAACCCGGTCAATCCGCGCGCCCCCGGCAACGGCCCCGCCTGACCTCGATTTACCGAAGCACTTCCATGTCCATCATCGAATTCACGCTTGCCGAAGGCAGCCCCTACATTGAAATCAATCAGCTGCTGAAGGCGACCGGCGTCGTCGACAGCGGCGGCGCCGGCAAGATGCTCGTGGCCGACGGCCAGGTTAGCGTCGGCGGCGTGGTCGAGACCCGCAAGACGGCCAAGATCCGCGATGGCCAGATCGTCACCTGCGGTGGTGTGCGCATCGTGGTTCGCGCCTTTGCCGGCGGCCACGACGGCGACGGCGACAGCGCCTGATTTCCCTGTTGATTCCACCTCGCCGCGAGCTGCCATGAAATTCAAGATGTCCCAGAACTCCATCTTTGCCGTGTTGCTGCGCTCACCGTGGTGGATGAGCGCCGGCGTGGCCGTGCTGCTTAGCGCCGGCGGCTTTGCTGCGCTGCCGCTGGAGTATGCCGCGATGGGCGTCTTTGCCGCGGTGCCGTTTGCCGTGATTTCCATCATGGCGGCCTACAAGCAACTGCGTGCGCCGTCGGGCGCGCGTGTGCAGGCGCTGACCGAAGCCGTTGCCGCCATGTCGTGGGGGGACTTTTCAAAGACCGTCGAAGCCGGTTTCCGCCGCGACGGCTGTGAGGTCGAACGCCTACAGGCGCCCGGCGCCGATTTCGCGCTGAGCAAGGACGGCCACGTGGCCATCGTCAGCGCCAAGCGTTGGAAAGCCGCCAGAAACGGCGTGGAACCGCTGCGCGAACTGCAGGCCGTGCGCGAAAAGCGCGGCGCCCGCGAAGCCATCTACATCGCGCTGGGCGACGTGTCCGACAACGCCTTTCAATATGCCAAGGCGCAGGGCGTCTCCCTGATGACCGCCCCGGAACTGACCAAGCTGCTGCGCGACCTGAAGGTCTGAAGACCGCTGGGCAGCTTCAGATCACCATCACCGAACTGGCCGCGATGACGCGCCACGCACCTGCCGTGGCACCTGCCGCCTCCCCTGCCGCGTCACCCGCCGCCCCACCTGCCCCCTGACCCGCCCCCAGATCGGACGCCCAGGTTCGCATGAACCGGAACGTGCCATTGGCCGGCACGCCGTTGTAGCTGCCCGCGATGCGGGCCAGCACCGACACCACCGCGCAATCTGCGCGTGGCAGGATGCACTGTTCGGACAGGTCCAGCGCGTGGATCTTCAGCAAACCGCCGCGGTGCGCCTCCAGGTCATCCTCGCGCGTGACAGTCCAGCCCATGTGATTGACGAACAGCAGGTCCGGATGCAGCAGCGCTTCCAGCGCGGCAATGTCCGAGGACAGCATGGCCTGGCGCAGCCGTTCCTCGGCGTCCTGGATGGCGGCGGTGATCGAAGCGTGCATGGCGTGGGTCCCGGGAGTATCTTGGATTGAACACGGCCGCATTCTATTCGGTCATCAGCCGTCTTGCCTTGTTGCCAATGCACCGCCCGCCGCGTGCGGGCATACGCTTTAATGCACCTCCCGCCAATTTGCGGCGCCCCGCCATTCACCCATTTCAAAGATGACCTATCGCATCCTTGCCGACTTCGTGCTGGTCATACACGGCCTGTTTGTGGCGTCCGTGGTGTTCGGCGGCCTGCTGGCGCTGTGGAAGCCGCGCATGGCGTTCTGGCATCTGCCGGCGCTGGCGTGGGGCGCGATGGTGATCGGCATGGGCTGGATCTGTCCGCTGACGCCGCTGGAAGTGTCGCTGCGCGAACGCGCGGGGCAGGAAGGCTACGCGGGCGGCTTCATCGAGCACTACGTGCTGGGCATCATTTACCCCGAGGGCATCACGCGGGCGACGCAGATGCTGCTGGCGGCGGTGCTCGTCGTGGGCAACATCGTCGTCTATACCGTGTGGGCGCGCCGCCGGGCCGATCTGCGCCGCGCGGCTGCGGCTGCTGCCCAAGCGCGGCAGTCCATACAAGGCCGCTCCTGAACAACGCGAACCGCCCCACCCCTGCCTCGCGCCGCTACAGGCTGCGCGCGATCACCAGGCGCTGGATGTCGCTGGTGCCCTCGTAAATCTGGCAGACGCGCACATCGCGATAAATGCGCTCGACCGGAAAATCCTTCAGGTAGCCATAACCGCCCAGCGTTTGAATCGCCGCCGAGCAGACCTTTTCAGCCATCTCGGACGCAAACAGCTTGGCCATGGACGCCTCGGTCAACGCCGGCCTGCCCGCTTCGCGCAAGGCCGCGGCGTGCAGCACCATCTGGCGGGCCGCGTGGATCTGCGTCGCCATGTCCGCCAGGCGAAACGACACGGCCTGGTGTTCGATGATGGGCTTGCCGAAGGCTTGGCGATCGCGAGCGTAATCGCGCGCGCATTCGAAAGCCGCCCGCGCCATGCCCACCGACTGCGACGCAATGCCGATGCGCCCGCCTTCCAGGTTGGACAAGGCGATCTTGTAGCCCTCGCCTTCTTCGCCCAGGCGCCACGCCGCCGGGATGCGCATGTCTTCAAATGCGATCTGGCAGGTGTCGGACGCGTGCTGGCCGAGCTTTTCCTCCACGCGCAGCACCTTGTAGCCCGGCGTATCGGTGGGGACGATGAACGCCGAAATGCCGCGCTTGCCCGCGTCGGGGTCGGTGACCGCGAACACGATGACCGTCTGCCCGTTGCGCCCGGACGTGATGAACTGCTTGGCGCCATTGAGGATGTAGTGGTCGCCGTCGCGCCGCGCGCGGGTATGCAGGCTGCTGGCGTCGGAGCCGGCCTGGGGCTCGGTCAGCGCGAATGCGCCGATGTGTTCGCCACGCGCCAGCGGCCGCAGAAACTGCGCCTTCTGGTCGTCGTTGCCGAACTTCAGGATGGGCATGCAGCCCACCGAGTTGTGCACGCTCATGATGGTGGAGCAGGCGCCGCTGCCCGCGGCGATTTCTTCCAGCGCCACCGCGTACGAAATATAGCCGCTGTCGTTGCCATCCCACGCTTCGGGCACCAGCATGCCGAAAAAGCCCAGCTGCGCCATCTCGGCGATGGCGTCGGCGGGATAGTGGTGTTCGCGATCCCAGCGTTCGGCATTGGGCGCCAGGCGCTCCTGCGCAAACCGGCGCGCCATCTCCTGGACGCTTTGCTGTTCGTCGGTCAAAAGCATGCTTGTCTCTCCTGATGCGGCGGGACGTCGATCGAGCCGCGGCGCGCGTTTTTTGTGGTGTGCATGACCGGCGCCGCGCGGGCGGCGCCGTGTGATTGCGAGAATACACCGGCGCGGGCCACGGCCGGCGCGCGTTGTGCTACGCCCGCGGTGCGCCTCTTAAAGCCCCGCGGCCCGTCCCCTATGCCCGCGGCGCGTCCTGTTCCGCGCGCTGCTGCGCTGGCCCCATGGCGCGGCTCAGGTTGTAGGCCGTATTCACCAGGCCGATATGCGAAAAGCCCTGCGGAAAGTTGCCCACCAGGCGGCGGCGCACGACGTCATACTCTTCCGACAGCAGCCCCAGGTCGTTGCGCAGGGACAGCAGCCGGTCGAAAAGCCGCTCCGCATCGCCCAGCCGGCCCTGCATGACGTAGGCGTCCGCCAACCAGAAACTGCACGCCAGGAAGACGCCCTCCTCGCCCTCCAGCCCGTCGTCGGTGTCTTCGACCGAATAGCGGCGCAGCAGGCCGCCGTGCATGAGTTCCCGTTCGATCGCGTGCACCGTGCCCGCCACGCGTGGATCGCTTGCCGGCAGAAAGCCCACCTGCGGGATCAGCAGCAGGCTCGCGTCCAGCGCCGGCGATCCGTAACTCTGCACGAAGCAGCCGCGGGTGCGGTCGTAGCCATGCTCGCAGATGTCCTTGTGGATGCGCTCGCGCAGCCGGCGCCAGGCATCGACCGGCCCCTTCAAGCCCCAGCGCTCACACGCTTTGACCGCCCGGTCGAACGCCACCCAGCACATCACCCGCGAATGCGTGAAGGCGCGCCGTTCGCCCCGGACCTCCCAGATGCCGTGGTCCAGTTCGCGCCAGCGCTGCTCCAGCGGCTTGAGCAGCACGTTCTGCAGGCGCCAGGCTTCGGCCAGCGGCGCCAGGTCTGCGACGCGGGCGGCGTACAGCGTATCGATGAGTTCGCCGTAGATGTCGAGCTGGCTCTGCCCAGCCGCGCCATTGCCCCGGCGTACCGGCTGGCTGTCCTCGTAGCCGGGCAGCCAGGGAATCTCCAGCTCGGGCAGCCAGCGATCGCCCGCGATGCCGTACATGATCTGCAACTGGTCGGGGTGACCGGCCACCGCGCGCAGCAGCCATTGGCGCCACGCCTCGGCCTCTTCGCGATAGCCGGCGTTGAGCAAGGCGTACAGCGTCAGCGCCGAGTCGCGCAGCCAGCAGTGGCGATAATCCCAATTGCGGCTGCCGCCCAGCGCTTCGGGCAGCGAGGTCGTCGGCGCGGCGATGATCCCGCCCGTCGGCTGAAACGTCAGCAGTTTCAGCGTGATCAGCGAACGCACCACGGCATCGCGACGCCCGTCGCCCGGCCCGTCCCAATGGCACCGTTTGGCCCATTCCTGCCACCACGACACGGTGCGGTCCATGCTTTCGACGCGGTCTGGCACGAACCGGGGCGTACGGTGCGAGCGGTGATAGGACAACGTGAACGGCACAACCCGGCCAGGATGCAGCGAGAAACGCGCCGTGGTCTTCATGTCGTGGCCTTCGAGCTCGATGGGCGTATGCAGCTCGACCGCGTCCGGGCCCGCGATGGCGTTCAGGCCATAATCGCGCCGCCGCACCCACGGCACGCTCTGGCCGTAGTTGAAGCGCAGGATCAGCTCCATGTCCATCTGCACGTGGCCTGATTCGCCGCGCACGATGCGCACCACGTCCACGCGCTCGTCGTCATCGCTGAGCGGCATGAAGTCGTACACCAGCACCGAGCCCGTACGGGTCTCGAAGCGCGTTTCCAGCACCGCGGTATCGGGCACGTAGCGGCGCGACGTCGACTTGATCTTGCCGTGCGGCGCGATCAGCCAGCGCCCGTGGCGCTGGTCGCCCAGCAAGGCGGCAAAGCACGCAGGCGAATCGAAATGCGGCAGGCACAGCCAGTCGATCGAGCCGTCGCGCGCCACCAGCGCGGCGGACAGCATGTTACCGATGAGTCCGTAGTCTTCCAGGGGTTTGGACATGCGCGCCTCAGCCCGCGCCGCGGAATTCGGGGTATAGCGTCATGCCGCCATCCACGAAGAGCGTGGTGCCGGTGACGTAGTCGGACGCATCGCCGGCCAGCCACACGGCCGCCTGGGCGATGTCCTCGGGCTCGCCGATCCGGCCGTACGGAATGAGTTCCAGCAGCTTGGCCAGCGCCTGGGGGGTGTCCCACGCCGGCTGGTTGATCGCGGTGCGGATGGCGCCTGGCGCGATGGAATTTACCCGGATGCGGTCAGGCGCCAGCTCCTGCGCCAGGGATTTCATCAGCAGCGAAATGCCGCCCTTGGACGCGGCGTAGTTCACCTGGAATGCCCAGGGGATCACTTCGTGCACCGAGCTGATGAAGAGAATGTTGCCCACCGAGCGGTTCTGGCGGGCCGGGTCCGGAGTTTGCGATTTGAAGGCTCGGGCAGCTGCCCGCGCGCACAGGAAGTGGCCAGTGAGGTTCACGTCGATCACCCGCTGCCAGTCTGCGAGCGTCATGTCGGCAATGGGCGACGGGTGTTCAACGCCCGCGTTGTTGACCAGGATGTCCACCCGTCCGAAGTGCTGCACGGCTTGCTCGAACAGATGGTCGACGTCGGCTTCCCGGCTGATGTCTGCCGCGGCTGCGACCGCCGTCCCGCCGCTGCGCTGGATCGATTCCACCACCGCCGCGCCCCGCGCCTGGGAGTCCCCGCCCGCCCGGTGGTTCACGACCACTCGCGCTCCCGCTTCGGCAAGGCCTATTGCGATGGCGCGCCCAATGCCTGAAGACGCGCCTGTCACCACGGCCACGCGGCCGTTCAAGTCAGTCGTGTGCTGCATGCCAGTCTCCTTGGCGGCCGGCATGTGGCCGGGCTGCCGGTATAGAGGGTTTCAGGGTAGTCCCGCCCGGGGGACCGGCGCAACCCGGCGGCGGGATGATCCCGCTATGTGCAGAGTTTTCTCTGGACCGCCCGGTGCGGCTGGGCGCTCCACGGCAAGCGGCATTCCTGGCCGCGAGCCGTTAATACGCAACAACATAGGTTGCATAAGACCGTTTGCGCTCCTATCATGCAACTTATCAAGTATCGAAACTACCGCGCGAGGGTCTTCCCATGCACTACGACGTCATCATCATCGGCGGCAGCTTTGCCGGCCTGTCCGCCGCCATGCAACTGGCGCGCGCCCGACGCCGGGTGTTGCTGGTCGACGCGGCCAAGCCCCGCAACCGCTACGCCGCGCACGCGCACGGGTTCCTGGGCCAGGACGGCGTACCGCCACACGAGATCGTCGCCACCGCCCGCGCGCAACTTGCGCGCTATCCGACCGTTGCCTTCCTGAACGGCGAGGCGGTCCAAGCCCAGCCGAAAGACGGCGGCTTCGGCATCATCATGGCGGACGGCCAGCAGGCGCGCGGCGCGCGCCTGATCCTGGCAACCGGCATGCGCGACGAGTTGCCGCCGCTGCCCGGTCTTGAGGAACGCTGGGGGCAGACGGTGCTGCACTGCCCGTACTGCCATGGCTACGAAGTCGCAGGCAATCCGCTGGGCGTGCTGGCCGCGCATCCGATGTCTGCCCATCAAGCGATGATGCTGCCCGACTGGGGGCCAACCACGTATTTCACGCAGGATCAATTCGAACCTTCGGCAGAAGACGCGCAGCATCTCGCCGCGCGGGGCGTCCACATCGAGCGCACGCCGGTGGTCGCGCTACTGGGCGCAGCGCCCGCCCTGGACGGCGTCGTGCTGGCCGATGGACGCGAGGCGCCGCTGCGCGCGCTGTTCGTCGCCAGCCGGGCCCACATGGCCAGTCCGCTTGCCGATCAGCTGGGATGCGCGTTCGACGAGGGGCCGCTGGGACCCGTGATCCGCGTGGACGATCTCAAGCAGACCACGGTGCCCGGCGTGTACGCCGCGGGCGACGCGTCCACACCGATGTCCAACGCCACGCTGGCCAGCGCCTCGGGCGTCATGGCCGGCGTCTGCGCGCACCGGTCGCTGGTCATGGCGTAAGCGGTCTTTGGCCTGAACCCGAGGCCGTGCATAATGGCGGGATTGGCGGCCCGATCTCCGGCATGGAGCACGGGCCGCAAGTTCATCCGACCACGAATCCAGGAGCAGCCGTGCTGGATCCCATCCTCGCCGAACTTTCCACCGCCCTGCCCGCCGCCAAGTCGGTCGAGCAGTTGACCCGCCCGCTGCTTGACATGCTGGGCGCCGTCACCGGACTTGAATCCACCTATCTGACCTCGATTGACCTGAAGGCCGATCTGCAGCACGTGCGCTACGCGCGCAATGTGGGGCAGCTGCAGATACCGGAAGGACTGTCCGTGCCCTGGGACGACACGCTGTGCAAGCGCGCGCTGGACGAAGGCCGCATGTGCACCAGCGACGTGTCGCAATGCTGGCCGGATTCAGACGCGGCCCGGCAGTTGGGCATACAGACCTACGTCAGCGCGCCGGTGCGTGCCGATGACGGCGCCTTGTACGGCACCCTGTGCGCCGCCAGCGCCCGGCGGCACGACATCAGCCCGCAGGCCGAAGCGGTGCTGAAGCTTTTTTCCAGCGTGATCGCCAGCTTCATCGAACGCGAAATGCTCGTTGAACAGTTGCACTCGGCCAACGTCCAGCTCATGTCCTATGCGCTGACCGACACGCTGACAGGCCTGCCCAATCGGCGTGCTGTCTACGAGGCGCTGGACCGGCTGCTGGCGCGCGCCGTGCGCGAAAACGGCAGCGTGCTGGTCGGCGTGATCGACCTGGATGGCTTCAAGAGCATTAACGACACGTACGGCCACCAGGCAGGCGACCTTTTCCTGCAGGAAGTCTCGCGGCGCATGGCGGCGGCGCTGCGCGGGTCGGACATGCTGGGACGCGTGGGCGGCGACGAATTCGTGCTTATCGGGCCCGGCCCCGCGCTGACGGGCAAACGTGCCGACGAAGGCGGCGTGAGCCAACAGGCCGAGCCCGACGAGGCCGCCCGAGCGATGGAAGAACGCGTTCTGGCCGCCTCCATGGGCCGTTATCGGCTGGGCGACGCCACCGTGGCCTACGAAGGCGCCAGCGCCGGCGTCGTGGCGCTGGACCCGGCGGGCCTGGACGCGGAGGCTGCTGTCCGGCTGGCCGATACCCGCATGTATGAAATCAAGCACGCGCGCCGGGCGGCGCGCGTCATTCACTGATCGGCCGCGCGGCGCATCTACCGTTGAAGCGGCGGCGCGCGACCATTCTTCGAAGCGCCGGCGCGCCCGTTCCGAAAAGCGCAGACGCGAGGCTGTTCCTTTGAAGCGCGGACGCGCGGCTGTTCCCTTGTAGCGCTAACGCGCGGCTATTGCAGCCGCGCCTTGAAGAACGCCGTCACCTGGGCGTTCAGTTCACGATGAAACGCCAGCCGATCAATACCCGCCTCGTCGCGGCAGATGCCGGGCAATGCCTCGGCCTGTTCAGCCGAGCACGGCGCCAGAAACGCGTAATGCCCCGCGCCGGCGGCCACCTGGAAATCCGGTGCGGCGCCCAGGCCCTGGCGCACGGCCTCGACGCTGGCCGGGCTGACACCTTCGCCGCCCCGTTCCGACGCCCATAGCTGAACGGGCAGCGTAACGCGCTTGAGCGCGTCGACCGGAAACACGTTGAGCGGATCGGCAATGACCGCCGCCTTGATGCGCGTGTCCTGCGGGTACGGCTGCTGCGGCACCTTGCCGGCGGCGATGTCGCGGCACATGGGCAGCGACGCCTGTTCCTGGCAGATCCCCAACCCCCCCGCCAGGTCCGGCGCCGCGCCGGCCAGCACCAGGCCCGTATACCCGCCGCGCGAAAAACCGAAAAAGCCGATCTTTTCAGGATCGATCCTTGCCTTGTCCGGCCACGTGCCCGTCATGTAGTCGATCAGCCGGCGCATTTCGCGAGGCCGGGTGGAAAAGATCGACAGATACCCCTGCCGCGACTTGTCCAGCGCGTTGTCGCCAACGTGGTTGATCGCCGCGACCACGAAGCCCGCATCGGCCAGCGCGGCCGCGGTGTCGTGATGACTGAGATACGAGCCCGCCGAACCATGCGACATGACGATGAGCGGATAGCGCCCTTCCGGCACCTTGCAGCCCTGCACGCCTTGAATGGCGACGTGGCCCACCTTGATGTCGCCCGCCGCTTCGGCGCACGGTGTCCAGACCGCGCCTTGCAGACCGGGGCCGTTCTGGTCCATCGGCAGGTTCAGGCGTTGAAAGCCCGCGGCGTGCGCAGCACCGCCAGAAAGCGCCAGGACGGCAGGAATCAGAACGTACAGAAATTTCAAGGCGTAGGTCATGCGGGCAAGTTGAGGATAAGCGTTGAATCGATTTGTCGCGCGCAGGGTATCGGCAATACCAGTATTCGGGCTTGTCTTGTTGCCGATTGCAGCCGGCACCAGAATGCCGCTTCGACATTCACGAAGGCCCAAGGTTTTACCCCATGCAAATTTCCTTGTTGCACACCATCGACAGTAATCCGGCGATTTTCGAGCAGGCGGCCCGCGACGCCGGATTGGCCGCCGACACGCTGCGCCATGCCGTGCGGCCGGCGTTCAGGATTGCCGTTGATCAGGCGCGGGCCACGGCCAGCGCGATACCCAGCAGCGTGCAGGACGACATCACGGCGGCGTTGCAGGACTTGGCGGCCGGGGCGGACGCCGTGATTGTCACATGCGCCACGCTCGGTCCCGTCGTTGACGGCATCACGGGGATAGGCGCCCCCGTCATCCGCGCGGATGAGGCGCTGGCCCACGCGGCGGCTCGCGCAGGCGCCCGCATCGTGGTGCTGTGCGCTGTCGAATCTACCATCGCTGCCAATCGCGCGCTGTTCGAACGTTATGCGGGCCCCGTCGGCGCTACGGTCGACGTGCGTCTGGTGCCCCTCGCCTGGGATCTGTTCAAACGCGGCGAGGCGGCGGCATGTCTGGCTGCCATCGCGCAAACGGCCCGCGACGCACAGGAAGGCGGCGCGGACGTGGTGGCATTCGCCCATCCGTGGATGGCGGACGCCGCCAGCGCCCTGCCCGCAGAGTGCCGTCCCCTGGACGGCGCCTCCGCATCCTTGGCGCTGGCGGCGCGGTTGACGGAGCCGTTGGTGGCGACGTTGGTGGCGCCCTGAGCCTGCCGCTTACCTCACCTTCCCTGCCTTCCACGCCGACAGCAGTTGCTCGTAGGGAATCGTCTCGCCCTTGGGCTTTTCATTGGCCAGCTTCTTCCAAGGCGCGTGCTGGTCCGACAGCCACTTGCTCGGATCGCTCTTGGGGTTGAGCTTGGGCGCGCACTGCGCCATGCCCGCCCGTTCAAGCCGTGCCATCACCTGATCCATTTCGTTGGCCAGGTTGTCCATCGCGGCCTGCGGGGTCTTTTCGCCCGTGACCGCGGTGGCGACGTTCTTCCACCAGAGCTGCGCCAGCTTCGGATAGTCCGGCACGTTGGTGCCGGTGGGCGTCCATGCCACGCGCGCGGGACTGCGGTAGAACTCGATCAGGCCGCCGTAGTTGGCCGCGTTCTTGGTGAAGAACTCGCTGTTGATGTCGCTGTCGCGGATGAAGGTCAGGCCGGTAATGGACTTCTTGAGCGACACCGACTTGGACGTGACGAACTGCGCATACAGCCACGCGGCCGCCATCTTGTCGGGGTTGGTGGACTTGAAGAAGGTCCACGAGCCCACGTCCTGGTAGCCGTTCTGCATGCCGTCCTTCCAGTACGGGCCGTACGGCGACGGGGCCATGCGCCACTTCGGCGTGCCGTCGTCGTTCACGACCGGCAGCCCCTTCTTGGTCATGTCGGCGGTGAAGGCCGTGTACCAGAAGATCTGCTGGGCGATCTGGCCCTGCGCGGGCACGGGTCCCGCTTCCGAGAAGGTCATGCCCATGGCCTGCTGCGGCGCAAACTTCTTCATCCAGTCGATGTACTTGGTCAGCGCGTACACAGCGGCCGGGCTGTTCGTGGCGCCGCCACGTGACACCGACGCGCCCACCGGCGTGCACTTGTCGTCGGCCACGCGGATGCCCCACTCGTCCACGGGCATGCCGTTGGGCAGGCCCTTGTCGGCCGCGCCCGCCATCGACAGCCACGCATCGGTGAAACGCCAGCCGAGCGACGGGTCCTTCTTGCCGTAGTCCATGTGGCCGTAGACGCGCTTGCCGTCGATCTCCTTGACGTCGTTGGAGAAGAACGTCGCGATGTCTTCGTACGCGGACCAGTTGGTGGGCACGCCCAGTTCATAGCCGTACTTGGCCTTGAATTTTTCCTTCAGGTCGGGCCGCGCGAACCAGTCGGCGCGAAACCAGTACACGTTGGCGAACTGCTGGTCCGGCAACTGGTACAGCTTGCCGTCGGGTGCGGTGGTGAACTTGGTGCCGATAAAGTCCTTGAGGTCCAGATTGGGATTGGTCCACTCCTTGCCAGCCCCGGCCATGTAGTCGGACAGCGGCAGAATGGCGCCGTAACGGTAGTGGGTGCCGATCAGGTCGGAATCGGAGATCCAGCCGTCGTAGATGGACTTGCCGGACTGCATGGACGTCTGAAGCTTTTCGACGACGTCGCCTTCCTGGATGAGGTCGTGATTGACCTTGATGCCGGTGATCTCGGCAAAGGCCTTGGCCAGCGTCTTGGACTCGTACTCGTGCGTGGTGATGGTTTCGGACACCACGCTGACTTCATTGACGCCCTTGGCCTTGAGCTTGGCCGCGGCGTCGATGAACCATTTCATTTCGGCCATCTGCTGTTCCTTGGACAGCGACGAAGGCTGGAACTCCGAATCGACCCACTTCTTTGCCTCCGGCTCGCCGGCCCAAGCCCCTGACGTACCGATCAGGGCGATAGCGGCCGCCATGGCGTGCATGCGCAATTTCATGACCTGTCTCCTCGATAAGTCTTCCCCTATCGTGCTGCGGACCGCTGGCCGGGGAAGACGCTGGCCGATAGTCCTTTTCCTGACTGCCCGAAACCAACGAAGGGTCTGGCGCCCTTCTCTCACCCTTTTTTCATGATGAACGCCAGCAGCAGCATGGACAGCACGAAGCTGATCCACACCGATGGCGGCTGATCCAGCGAAAACCACTCGACCGCTTTCTGGCCGAATCCCAGGAACGCCAGGTTCAGCCAGGCCGCGGCCATCAGGCCGATGAACAGCCGGTCGCCCCGCGTCGTGCGCAGTGGCAAGAATCCCTTGCGCTCCTGCGTGGGCGACTTCAGCTCCCAGATCGTCATGCCCACCAGCATCAGCACGATGCAGCTGAAGAACACGGCAACCGGGGTGGTCCACACCATCCAGCTGAACATGGGCACGCCCTCCTGTAGTCCCGATGCCTACACGCGGCCCATCGCGAAGCCCTTCGCGATGTAGTGCCGAACGAACCAGATGACGATGCCCCCCGGCACGATGGTCAGCACGCCCGCCGCGGCCAGCACGCCCCAATCCATCCCGGAGGCCGATACGGTGCGCGTCATGGTCGCGACGATGGGTTTGGCATTGACCGAGGTCAGCGTGCGCGCCAGCAGCAATTCCACCCAGCTGAACATGAAGCAGAAGAACGCGGCCACGCCCACGCCCGACTTGATGAGCGGCAGGAAGATCGTCAGGAAGAAACGCGGGAACGAATAGCCGTCCACATACGCGGTCTCATCGATTTCGCGCGGCACGCCGGACATGAAGCCTTCCAGGATCCACACCGCCAGCGGCACGTTGAACACCAGGTGGGCCAGCGCCACCGCCAGGTGCGTGTCCATCAGGCCGAATGAGCTGTAGAGCTGGAAGAACGGCAGCAAGAACACGGCGGGCGGCGTCATGCGGTTGGTCAGCAGCCAGAAAAAAACATGCTTGTCGCCGATGAACCGGTAACGCGAAAACGCATAGGCGGCCGGCAGCGCCACGGCCAGCGAGACGACCGTGTTGATGACGACGTAGATCAGCGAATTGATGTAGCCGGAATACCAGGCCGGGTCGGTGAAGATGGTGCGGTAGTGCTCGAACGTGAAGTCGCGCGGCCAGAGCGTCAGCGTGCTGACGATCTCGGTGTTCGACTTGAACGACATGTTCAGCATCCAGTACAGCGGCAGGATGGCGAACACCAGGTACAGCGTCAGGAAGGCGCCGCGCCACCAGGTGGATTTCTCACGCATTGCCCCGCTCCTCGTCGAAACCGCCCGTGGTGCCCGCGCGCTGCATCCAGTTGTAGAGGATGAAGCACAGCAGCAGGATGATCAGGAAGTAGATGATCGAAAACGCGGCGGCGGGGCCTAGATCGAACTGCCCCACCGCCTTCTGCGTCAGGTATTGCGACAGGAAAGTCGTGGCGTTGCCAGGGCCGCCGCCGGTCAGCACGAACGGCTCGGTGTAGATCATGAAGCTATCCATGAACCGCAGCAGCACCGCAATCATCAGCACGCCGCGCATCTTGGGCAGCTGGATGTAGCGGAACACGGCAAAGCGCGAGGCGCCGTCGATGCGCGCAGCCTGGTAATACGCATCCGGAATGGCGCGTAGCCCCGCATAGCACAGCAGCGCGACCAGCGGCGTCCAGTGCCACACGTCCATGACCAGCACGGTGACCCAGGCGTCGACGTCGTTGCCGGTGTAGTTGTAGTCCACGCCCAGCCAGGACAGCGTGGCGCCGAGCAGCCCGATGTCGGTGCGGCCGAACACCTGCCAGATGGTGCCCACGACGTTCCACGGAATCAGCAGCGACAACGCGATGATGACCAGCACGGCCGACGCACGCCAGCCGCTGGCGGGCATCGACAGCGCCAGCAGGATGCCCAGCGGAATCTGGATGAGCAGCACCGCAAACGAAAACCCGATCTGCCGGAACAGCGCACCATGCAGTTCCTCGTCCTGTAGCACGGCAGCGAACCACTCGGTGCCAACGAACACGCGACGCTCGGGCGAGATGATGTCCTGCACCGAATAATTGACGATGGTCATCAGCGGCAGGATGGCCGAGAACGCCACGCACAGCACAACCGGCAGGACCAGAAACCAGGCCCGGTGATCGGTGGGTTTCATCGGATCAGTTCCTCGTCGCGGTAGAAGCAGGTGTGCGGATTGAGCACGGTCAGCCACACCGTGGCGTCCTTGCCGCCGGCAACGACGTTGCTGCCCAGGCGCGCGCGCACCGGCGTGCCTTCAAAGTCGGCCACCAGCAGCGTGTAGGTGCCCACGTCCTGCACGCGTTCCACGCGCATGGGCACCGCGCCAGCCGTCCCGGGATCGGTCACGCGCAGGTATTCCGGCCGCACGCCCAGCTTGACGGGGCCCGCGCCTTCCAGCTTGACGGCCAGCTCGGCCGGCACGCCTTGCAACCGGTGCTGGCCCACCATCAGCGCGCCGTCGCGCCACTGGGCCGGCAGGAAGTTCATGCCCGGCGACCCGATGAAATGGCCCACAAAGGTGTGCGCGGGCCGCTCGAACAGATCGTCGGCGCTGCCCACCTGCACGGCGCGGCCGCGCGCCATGACCATGACCTGATCGGCAAAGGTCAGTGCCTCGGTCTGGTCGTGGGTCACGTAGATCAGCGTCAGCTTGAACTCGTGATGGATCTCCTTGAGCTTGCGGCGCAGTTCCCACTTGAGTTGCGGGTCGATCACCGTGAGCGGCTCGTCAAAGAGAATCGCGGACACGTCGCTGCGCACCAGACCGCGGCCCAGCGAGATCTTCTGCTTGGCATCCGCCGTCAGCCCGCTGGCGCGGCGGTCCAGCACGTTGGACATTTCCAGCATTTCGGCGATGCGGCCCACGCGCTCGCGGATGCGATCGGGCGCAACGCCCCGGTTGCGCAGCGGAAACGCCAGGTTCTCCGCGACCGTCATGGTGTCGTACACCACCGGAAACTGGAACACCTGCGCGATGTTGCGCGCCTGCGGGGTTTTGTCGGTGACGTCCTGCCCGTCGAACAGGATGCGCCCGTGCGACGGCCGCAAGAGGCCCGACACGCAGTTGAGCAGCGTGGTCTTGCCGCAGCCGGAGGGCCCGAGCAAGGCATAGGCCCCGCCGTCGCGGAAGGTGAACTGCAGCGGCAGCAGCGCGTAGTCGTCGTCGGACTTGGGATGGGCGACGTACGAATGGGACAGGTCCAGCTCAATCTGCGCCATCAGGCGACCTCCCCCGCGCCCGCCCGCTGCCGGGGCGCCGCCAGCAGCGCGCCATCCGGGCCAAACGCATAGGTCTGCGCGGGGTCGAAATACAGGCGCACGTGCTCGTCCAATGTGTATCGGTGCACGCCGGGCAGTTGGGCGACCACGTCGCCCGCGGCCGTCTCGGCATGGACAAAGGTGTCGGACCCGGATATCTCGGCCAGCTTGACCCGGCCGGGCAGCTCGACGTGACCGGGCCGGGATTCCACATCCAGCGCGCCGGCGCGCAGACCGGCCGTGATCTCGGCGTCCACACCCGCCGGCAGCGCGCGATCCACCGCCACGTCGCCTTGCAGCACGAACCCGCCATTGTGGCGGCGGGCCGCGAACAGGTTCATGGGCGGGTCGCTGAAGGCGCGCGCCACGCGGATCGAATTGGGCCGGTGAAAAACCTCGGCCGTGGGGCCGTATTGCAGCAGTTCGCCCGCATCGAGCACCGCAGTGTGGCCGCCGAGCAACAGCGCCTCGCCCGGTTCGGTGGTGGCGTAGACCACGGTCGACCGCCCCTGCGCGAACAATTCCGAGAGTTCGTCGCGCAATTCCTCGCGCAGTTTGTAGTCCAGGTTGACCAGCGGTTCGTCCAGCAGGATCAGCGGCGCGTCCTTGGCTAGGGCCCGCGCCAGCGCCACCCGCTGCTGCTGACCGCCCGACAGTTCGGACGGATAGCGGTCAAGTAGATGGTCGATGTGCAGCCGCGCCGCCATGGCGTGGACTTTTTCACGTGTGTCGCGCTCGCCGCGCAGCTTGAGCGGCGAGGCGATGTTGTCGTAGACCGACATGGACGGATAGTTGATGAACTGCTGGTAGACCATCGCCACGTTGCGCTGGCGGACGGGCACGCCGGTGACGTCGGCGCCGTCAACCCGCACGTGGCCCTCGGAAGGCCGATCCAGCCCGGCCATGATGCGCATCAGCGAGGTCTTGCCGGCCAGGGTGGCCCCCAGCAGGACGGTCATGGCGCCCGGAACCGGGGCCAGGCTCATGGGATACAGGTGCGTCTGCGAGCCGGCCCGCAAAGCTATCCCGTCCAAGGTCAGCTGCATCTAGTCTCCTCAACCTACTTATACGTCCCTGTTTTCTACGGACTTCGGTATTCGGCACAGCGTCCCAGCTTGCGCGCCCTCACGTTCCCGCGCGGGCGCAACACGATGAGCATACTCTTTCAGATGGCTTTCGTTTTTTGTGCGTTTTACTGAAGAAGCGAACAAAAAACAATCTTGCGGTGCGTCATTATTTTTCGCTTTTGTTGTTTTATCATTCGATCATGACACTGAATCCACGACAGAGCGCGCTGATCGAAATGGTGCGGGCCCAAGGCTCGGCCTCGATCGAAGAGCTTGCCAAACGTTTCGACGTCACGCTGCAGACCGTGCGGCGGGACGTCAACATCCTTTCGGAAGCCGGCCTGCTGTCGCGGTTTCACGGCGGGGTGCGCATTGAAGCCTCCACCATCGAGAACATCGCCTACCGCAAGCGCCAAGGGCTGCACGCCGCCGGCAAGCAGCGCATCGCCGAAGCGGTGGCGCGCGCGGTGCCGGACGGCTGTTCGCTGATTCTGAACATCGGCACCACCACCGAGGCCATTGCGCGCGCGCTGCTGCGCCATCGCGGGCTGCGCGTCATTACGAACAACCTGCACGTGGCCGACATCCTGTCCGACAACCCGGATTGCGAAGTCATCGTCGCCGGCGGCGTGGTGCGCTCGCGCGACCGCGGCATCGTCGGCGAAGCCACGATGGATTTCATCCGGCAGTTCAAGGTCGACATCGGCCTGATCGGCATTTCGGGCATCGAGGCCGACGGCACCCTGCGCGATTACGACTTCCGCGAAGTGCGTGTGGCACGCACGATCATCGAGCAGTCGCGCGAGGTCTGGCTGGCCGCCGACAGCAGCAAGTTCAAGCGCCAGGCCATGGTGGAACTGGCGCATATCTCGCAGATCGACCGCTTCTTCACCGACGCGCATCCGCAGGAACCGCTGGCACAAGTGTTGCTGGACGCTGGCGTGCGCTGCGACGTCGCCGCCGCACCGCACGTCCCCAAACCTACACCCTGATCCGCGCGCCGCCGCGGACGCATCGTCCGCGCAAGCCCCGCCGGCAAGCACATCGACGCATTTACCTCGCGGCCCTGCCGCCCTAAAAGAACATGAACCAACCCCTCGCCTCCGTCACCCCGCCCGACCGCAGCCGTCTTCTGAACACGCTGGACAACACGCATTCCTGGGACGTCATCGTCATCGGCGGCGGCGCGACCGGCCTGGGCACGGCGGTCGACGCCGCCGCGCGCGGCTACCGGACGCTGCTGATCGAAGGCGCCGACTTCGCCAAGGGCACGTCCAGCAAGGCCACCAAGCTGGTGCACGGCGGCGTGCGCTATCTGGCGCAAGGCAACGTCAGCCTGGTGCGCGAGGCCCTGCATGAACGCGGCCTGCTCAACCGCAACGCGCCGCACCTGGTGTGGCCGCTGGGCTTTGTGGTGCCGGCCTACACGATGCTGGACCAGCCGTTCTACGGCATCGGCCTGAAGATGTACGACATGCTGGCCGGCAAGCTGAACCTGTCGCCCAGCCGCTGGCTGTCGCGGCGCGAAACGCTGGCTAACGCCCCTACCCTTGCTGAAACCGTCAGCGGGCGCAGCCTGAAGGGCGGCGTGCTGTACTACGACGGTCAGTTCGACGACGCGCGCCTGGCCATGAGCCTGATGCGCACGCTCTTTGACCTGGGCGGCACGGCCGTCAACTACGTGCGCGCCACGGGCCTGACCACCACCAACGGCAAGGTCGACGGCGTGACCGCAGAGGACGTGATCGGCGGCGCGTCGTTCACGCTGCGCGCGCGCTGCGTGGTCAACGCCACCGGCGTGTGGGTGGACGCCGTGCGCCGCATGGAAGACAAGAACGCGCAGACGATGGTCGCGCCCAGCCAGGGCGTGCACCTGACGCTGCCGCAGGATTTCCTGCCCGGCAAGCGTGCCGTGCTGATTCCCAAGACCGACGACGGCCGCGTGCTGTTCGTGGTGCCATGGAACGGCCACACCATCGTCGGCACCACCGACACGCCGCGCCAGGATCTGCCGCTTGACCCGGATGCCGGCGCACAGGACGTGGATTTCATCCTGAGCACCGCCGCGCGCTATCTCAGCCGCAAGCCGACGCGCGACGACGTGACCAGCGTCTGGGCCGGCCTGCGTCCGCTGGTCAAGGCGACCGGCGAAGCCTCCACCAAGAAGCTGTCGCGCGAGCACACGATTCTGGTGTCCAAGGCCGGACTCGTGACCGTCACCGGCGGCAAGTGGACGACGTACCGCCGCATGGCGCAGGACGTGGTCGACACCGCCATCCAGCATCAGCTGCTGACGCAGGCCTCGTGCCGCACCGAATCGCTGCCGCTGCATGGCGCCAATGGTCTTGCCCCGTCGCAGGAACACGCCGGCACGCCGGACAGCTACTACGGCAGCGATCTGGCGACGCTGCAGGCGTTGCCCGGCGCGCAGCGCATGCTGGTCAAGGCCAGCGGCCTGACCGAAGCGCACGTGCGTTTTGCGGCGCGATTCGAGCTGGCGCGCAGTGCCGAGGACGTGCTGGCGCGCCGCAACCGCGCGCTGTTCCTGGATGCGGAGGCCGCGATGCTGGCCGCGCCGGAAGTGGCCCGCATCCTGGCCGAGGAACTGGGCCACGACGCGGCCTGGCAGCAGCGCACGCTGCAGGAACTGGCCACCGTCGCGGCGACCTATCGCCTGAAGTAATCCGCTACGGGAAACCGCTACGGCACGCGCAGGCGGCTTTCCCGGATCAACGATTCGAACACGCGCAGCAGGTCGGGATCGAACTTCGATCCCGACTCCTGGTTCAGGATGTCCATGATCTGCGTGTGCGAGCGCGCCGGATGGTAGGGCCGCGTATCGCCCAGCGCATCGTAGGAATCGGCCACCGAGATGATCCGCGCATGCAGCGGAATGGCGTGGCCAGCAAGACCGTCCGGATAACCGGAGCCGTCGACATGCTCGTGATGGTGCCGCACCGCCAGCGCAATGACTTCGCGCTGCGGCATCGCCGTCTGCATGATGAGTGCAGCGCCCGCCGCGGCGTGCGCCTTCATGATTTCCCAGTCTTCCCATACCAGCCGGTGCGGGCTATGTAGCACACGATCGGGCGTGGCGATCTTGCCCACATCGTGAAGCCTCGCGGCCACGGCAATGACGTCCACCTCGTGCTCGGGCAGTCCACAAGCCCCGGCCAGCGCCACGCTCAGCGCAGCCACTCTATTGCAATGCCGGCCGGTGGCCGGGTCACGCGCCTGTATTGCGGCAAAGAGCGCCGCTTCATAGGATCCTGCGGGGATGTCGGGTACGTCGGGGGGCATTGGAAAACTGCGCGCCGCAATGGCATGGCGGCGCGCGCATATCGGAAAGCCGGAATTCTGACACAATTCGCAACGATGTCCGGCCGCCGCACGTCGGGCGCGGGGCCGGGCTTCGCCTTCCTGCTGTTGTGCCGTGACGGCGTTCAGTCCTTCAGCCGTTCCAGCAGCGCCTTGGCCACGCCCACCGACGAGCCGGGATTCTGCCCCGTGATGAGCAGGCCGTCGCTCACTACATGCGACTGCCAGTCGGGGCCGCTGCTGTACAGGCCGCCCAGCTTTTTCAGCTCGTCTTCCACCAGGAACGGCACCACATCGGTCAGTTGCACGGCGGCTTCTTCCGCATTGGAAAAGCCCGTGACCTGCCTGCCCTGCACCAGCGGCTTGCCGTCCGCCGTCTTGGCGTGGCGCAGCACGCCCGGCGCATGGCACACGGCCGAAACCGGCTTGCCCGCAGCCAGCATGGTCTCGATCAGCGCCACCGATTTGGCGTCCTCGGCCAGGTCCCACAGCGGGCCGTGTCCGCCCGGGTAGAAGACCGCGTCGTAATCCGACGCCTGCACTTCGGATAGCCGGCGCGTGGACGCCAAAACGCGCTGCGCGTCCGCGTCTTTCTGGAAGCGGCGCGTGTCGTCGGTCTGCGCGTCAGGATCGTCGCTCTTGGGATCCAGCGGCGGCTGGCCGCCCAGCGGCGAGGCCAGCGTGATCTTCGCGCCCGCGTCCAGGAACGCGTAGTACGGCGCCGCAAACTCTTCCAGCCAGAAACCCGTCTTGCGGCCCGTGTTGCCCAGCGTGTCGTGGGAAGTCAGCACGATCAGGATGTTCATGTAGCGCTCCATTCGTCAGGGCCGACGCGCACAATGCGCTTGCCGGCGTTTTCACCCTTGAGCAGCCCGATCAGCCCGCGCGGGGCGTTCTCCAGGCCGTCGACCACGTCTTCACGGTACTTGATGCGTCCTTGCTTGATGAGGTCCTGCATGGCCTCGCGGAATTCGCCGTAGCGATGCGCGTATTCGTTGAAGATGATGAAGCCCTGCATCCGCAGGCGCTTTGTCAGGATGTTGCGCATCAGCAGCGCCAGGCGGTCCGGGCCCTCGGGCTGGCTGGTGGCGTTGTAGGCCGAGATCAGGCCGCAGACCGGGATGCGGGCGCGCGGGTTCAACAAGGGCAGCACGGCATCGAAGACCGCGCCGCCGACGTTTTCGAAGTACACGTCGATGCCTTGCGGTGCTGCCTTTGCCAAGCGCCCCGGCAGGTCCGGCTGACGGTGGTCCACGCATTCGTCAAAGCCCAGTTCTTCGACGACGTAGCGGCATTTGTCCGGCCCACCGGCAATGCCGACGACCCTGCAGCCATGAATCTTGGCGATCTGGCCGACCACCGCGCCGACCGCGCCGCTGGCCGCGGCCACGACGACCGTTTCGCCGGCCTTGGGTTGGCCGATGTCCAACAGCCCCATGTAGCCGGTGAAGCCCGGCATGCCCAGCACGCCCAGCGACCAGGACGGGTTTTCGGGGTTGGCGCCGAGGCGCAACAGGCCGGCGCCATCCGACACCGCGAAATCCTGCCAACCGGTCTGGGCCAGCACCCACTCGCCGACCTGGAACTGCGGATTATTGGAGGCGTGGACACGCGTCACGGTGCCGCCCACCATCGGCTCGCCGATCTGCACGGGGTCGGCGTAGGACGGCGCGTCGCTCATGCGGCCGCGCATGTAGGGGTCAAGCGACAGATAGACGGTGCGCAGCAGCACCTCGCCCGGTCCCGGTTGGGGAATGTCGCCGGTTTCCAGGCGGAAGTCGGCATCGGTGGGTTCGCCGTGCGGCCGGGCGGCCAGCACGATGCGGCGGTTGGTGGATGCGGATTGCGGCATGAGGTTCGGTCTCCTTCGTAGCGCCGGCCGGGCCTTGCGGACATCACCGGGCGGCAGGTTGGGGAACCGGCCCATTACACCACCCATGGCCGCGCAGCCGGCTTGAAACCCTGTTGATCGAACCCTCTTTTAATTAATTAAGTCTTTAATTAGAATCGGCCGCATGCCTTCCGCCTCTCCCCCTCCCGCCCGCCGGCCCGGCCGCCCGCCCCGTCCGGACAACGCCGCCGCCCGCGCCAATCTGCTGGATCTGGCGACGCAATTGTTCGCCGCCCAAGGCGTCGCCGCCACCACCATCGCCAATATTGCGCAGCGTGCCGGCGTCACGCCGGCGATGCTGCATTACTACTTCAAGAGCCGGGAACAGTTGATCGACGCGGTGGTGCTGGAACGGATCGTGCCCGTGATCGGGTTCGTGTGGGCGCCCGTGCCGCTGGAAGGCGATGGGGCCGCTGCAGGGGGAGCCAGCACCGGCGGTGACGCAGCCGTAGCGACCGCCGCCCCGCCCGACCCCGCCGCAGCCGCGCGCGGTTTCATCACCGAAGTGGTCGGTCGCGTGGTGCAAAGCGCCACGGAAAAGCCCTGGCTGCCTTCGCTGTGGATGCACGAGGTCGTCAACGAAGGCGGCCAGCTGCGCGATCGCGTGCTGCGCCATCTGCCGTCGGACCGGCTGCAGGCGTTTGCCGGCCTCATCGCCGAATGCCAGCGCCGCGGCGCCATCACACCGGGCGTGGAACCGCGCCTGGTGTTCCTGTCCATCCTGGGCCTGACCCTGCTGCCGCTCGCCACGTCCAACCTGTGGCGCCGCATCTGGCAGGACGACCCGGTGGCGCAGTCGATCGGCAACGAGGCGATTGCGGCACACGCCATTGCCATGCTGACCGGCGGCCTGTTTGCGCCGTCTCTACCCTTCCCGCCTCCAGGACGTTGACCATGCGCACCCTACGCCGCCTGTCCGCCCCCCTCGCCTTGCTGCCGCTCTTCGGCTGCGGCAACAACGACCAGCCGTTCTACCAGGGCTATGTCGAAGGCGATTACGTGTATGTCGCCTCGTCCGAACCGGGCCGCCTGGACACCCTGGCGGTGCGGCGCGGCCAGCAGGTAGACCTCAACCAGCCGCTATACGCGCTGGACGCCACGCGCGAAGCCGCGGCACGCGATCAGGCGCAGGCGGAGGTGGCCGCGGC
>NZ_DIEJ01000221.1:0-28609 GCF_002418565.1 Achromobacter sp. UBA5777
CGCGTGGTCGCGGCCGTGGCCGGCGGCGGCGCGCCCGGCGCGGAGAGTTCGATGCTGAAGATCCGCGGGACGCAGATCCGCCAGGAGATCAGCGCCTTGAACCGCCGCGCCATGGGCCCGTACGCGCGCCCCTTCGTGCCCGAGGCGCTGCACGACGGCTACGACGCGCCGCCCATCGGCCCGGACGGCGCCAACAGCGCCGCGGCGCAGTACTTCAACAACCGCAAGCTGTCGATCTTCGGCGGCTCCAATGAAATCCAGAAGAACATCATCTCCAAGATGATCCTTGGACTGTAAGGGCTGGCCATGAATTTCGAACACACCGAAGACCGGCGCATGCTCTCGGACATGCTGCGCCGCTTTGTCGCCGAGCAATACGACTTTGCCACCCGCATGCGCCACGCTGAATCGCCGCAGGGGTACAGCGCCGAGTTCTGGCAACGCTACGCAGAGCTGGGCGCCATCGGCGCGCTGTTCACCGAGGCGGACGGCGGGCTGGGCGGCGCGGGCTTTGACATCTCCGTCGTCTTTGAAGCGCTGGGCCGCGGCATGGTCGTGGAACCCTTCCTGGATGCGGTGATGGTGGGCAGCGCGATCGCATCAAAGGGCACGCCCGAACAGCGCGAGGCACTGGAAGGCCTGATCGCCGGCAGCCTGACCGCCGCGCTGGCCCAAGCCGAACCGCAATCCGGCTACGACCTCAACCAGGTGCAGACGCGTGCGCAACGCAGCGCCGACGGCTGGGTGCTCAATGGCGCCAAGGCCGTCGTCTACGCGGGCGAACACGCGGATCTCTTCCTGGTGTCGGCGCGCACGTCGGGCGCCGACGACGATGAGGCCGGCATCAGCCTCTTTCTGGTGACCAAGGCGACGCCCGGCCTGAGCCTGCGGGGCTACGGCCTGATCGACGGCGGGCGCGCCGCGGAGCTGGTGCTGGACAACGTGCAGCTTGGACCCGGCGCGTTGCTGGGCGAAGCGGACGCCGGTTACCCCCTGCTGGAACGCGCCGTGGGACGCGGCATCCTGGCGCTGTGCGCCGAGGCCGTGGGCGCGATGGAGTGCGCGCGCGACGCCACGCTGGAATACCTGCGCACGCGCCGCCAGTTCGGCGCACCGCTTGGCAGCTTCCAGGCCTTGCAGCATCGCATGGCCGACGTGCTGCTGGAGATCGAACAGGCGCGTTCGGCCGTCATCAACGCGGCCGCCGCCGTCGACCACCCCGATCGCGTCACGCGCGAACGCGCGCTGTCGGCCGCCAAGGTCACCATCGGGCGCATCGGCACACTGGTGGCCGAAGAATGCATCCAGCTGCATGGCGGTATCGGCATGACCTGGGAGTTGCCGCTGGCGCACTACGCCAAGCGCCTGATCATGATCGACCATCAGTTGGGCGACGAAGACCATCACCTGCGCCGCTACATTGCGCTGGGGCAGGCATGAGCGGGGACGCACGGCCATGATCGAATCCCGTTCCGCCACCCTCTCCCGCCCCTTCGCCGCGCCGTTCCCGGTGCGCACCGTAGAGGACGTCCAGCGGCTGCAGGCGCGGCCGCTGGAAGAAACGCTGACGGTGCAAAGCACCTACGAGATCTTCTGCAATTCCGCGGCCGCGTTCGGCGACCGGCGCGCGCTGACCTTCCTGCGCAGCGCGGACCCCGCCGACGACGCCATCAGCTGGACCTATCAGGACCTGCTGGCCGGCATCCACCAGACCGCCAACCTGCTGCACAGCCTGGGCATCCGCGAAGGCGACGCCGTGGGCGTGCTGCTGCCCGGTTGCCTGGAATACCACCTTGCCCTCTGGGGCGGCGAGGCGGCCGGCATTGTTCAACCGCTCAATCCGCTGCTCACCGAAGACAAGCTGGCGTCGCTGATGACGACGGCCGGCGCCAAGGCGCTGATCGCCTATGGATCCGACGTGGAGTGCGGTTCGTGGTCCAAGGCGCTGCGCCTGATGGAGCGCGTGCCGACCCTGAAGTCGCTGTTGCGCGTGGCGCCGTGGCAGGAAGCCGACGCGGACCGTCCCGCGTTGCCGGACTTCGCGCTGGATTTCAATGCCGCGCGCGCGGCCCAGCCTTCCGACCGGCTGGTCAGCGAACGCGTCATCCGCGCCAGCGACGTGGCCGCCTATTTCCACACGGGCGGCACCACGGGCGCGCCCAAGCTGGCGATCCACACGCACGCCAATCAGGTGTTTTCCGCGTGGGCGGCCGTGCAGCTGCAAAACGCAGGTCCCGGCGACGTGGTCATCAACGGCTATCCGCTGTTTCATGTGGCGGGGGTGCTGCCGGCATCGCTGGCGGCGTTGTCGTCCGGCGTCGAGACCGTCATTCCCACCACCCTGCTGCTGCGCAACCGCGACGTGCTGCGCAATTACTGGCGCCTTGTCGAAAAGCACCGCGCCACGTCCCTGCAGGGCGTACCGACCATCCTGGCCGCGTTGGCCGAGGTGCCGCTGGCCGGCGCCGACATTTCGTCACTGCGCTACTGCCGCACCGGCGCCGCGCCCCTGCCCGCCGAGCTGGCCGCGCGCTTCAAGCGCCTCTTCGGCCTGCACGTCAGCGAAAGCCTGGGCATGACCGAGATGGCGGGCATCACCTCGATCTCGCCTCCCGGCTGCGAATTCCCGGTCAACTGCGTGGGGTTCCCGCTGCCTTACGTGCAGATCCGCATCGTCAGCCTGGACATGCCCGCGGGCCAGCCCGCGCGCGACCTGCCGCCCGGCACGCCGGGCATGGTGCTGATCAAGGCGCCCAACGTCATCCCCGGTTTTCTGGACCCCGACGACACCGCGCGCGCCTTTACCGAAGACGGCTGGCTCATCAGCGGCGACGTGGGCGTCCTGGATGCCGAAGGCCGGCTGCATCTTCAGGGCCGCGCCAAGGATCTGATCATCCGCGGCGGCCACAACATCGACCCCAAGACCATTGAGGACGCCCTTGCCAGGCACCCCGCCGTGCAGCTTTGCGCAGCGGTAGGCGCCCCCGACGCCTACGCGGGCGAATTGCCCATCGCCTTCGTCACGCTGGCCGAAGGCAGCGAGGTGACCGAGGCGGAACTGGTGGCTTACGCCGCTGAGCACGTGGACGAAGGCCCCGCGCGGCCCAAGCGGGTCGTCGTGCTGGACACCATGCCGATGACCAACGTGGGCAAGATCTACAAACCCGATTTGCGCCGCCTGGCGACCGCCGTGTCGGTCGAGGCCGTGGTGGCGCGCACCCTGCAAGCGGCTGGCCGCGCGCAAGACGATCCCGTCTTCCGCGTGCTGGCCGATGCGCAACCGGATGTCGCCGTAGAAGCCGGCGCCGGTGCGCCCGCGCCGCTGAAAGCCCAGCTGCGCGAAGCGCTGTCCCGGCTGCCCGTCAAGGTCGACTTGCGCGACTGACCGGCCGCCCATAACAACCATCAGGCAAACCACCAGGAGACAAACAATATGACCCGACTTCCCCTGCGACGCGCTGTCCTCGCCGCCCTGACGCTCACGCTGGCAAGCGCCGCCTTGCCCTTTTCCGCCAGCGCCCAGACGGACTTTCCCACCAAGCCCATCACCCTGATCGTGCCTTTCCCGGCCGGCGGCTCGACCGACCGCCACCTGCGGATCGTGGCGCAGGACGCCTCCAAACACCTGGGCCAGCCCGTCATCGTGGAAAACCGCCCGGGCGCGGGCGGCACGCTGGGCACGGCGACCATGGCCAAGACCGCCAAGCCGGACGGCTACACCATCGCCCTGTACACCCTGGCGATGCTGCGCATGCCTTACATGCAGAAAAGCAGCTGGGATCCGATCAACGACTTCACCTTCATCCTGGGCCTGTCGGGCTACACCTTTGGCTTCACGGTGCGGTCCGATTCGCCGTACAAGACCTTCAACGAATACATCGAGGCGGCACGCAAGGCGCCCGGCAAGATCGATTACGGCTCGACCGGCATTGGTTCGTCGCCGCACCTGATCATCGAAGAGATCGCCATCAACGCCAACGTCAAGCTCAACCACGTGCCGTTCAAGGGCAACGCCGACATGCAGCAGGCGCTGCTGGGCGGCCACGTCATGGCGCAGAGCGACGCCACCGGCTGGGACCAGTTCGTCGATTCCGGCAAGATGCGGCTGCTGGTCACCTTTGGCGAAAAGCGCACCACGCGCTGGCCCGACGTGCCGACCGCGCAAGAGCTGGGCTACAAGGTCGTGTCCACGTCGCCGTATGGCCTGGCCGGACCCAAGGGCATGGACCCGGCGGTCGTGAAGATCCTGCATGACGCGTTCAAGAAGGCGCTGTTCGACCAGGCCAGCATGGACGTCATGAAGCAGCTCAATCAGGAACCGGCGTACCGCAGCAGCGAGGACTACAAGGCCTGGGCGCAGGCCACCTTCGTCAAGGAAAAGGCATTGATCGAAAACCTGGGGCTGATGGCCAAGTAGCGGGACAAGCTGGCAGGACAGGCGCCGGGACGACGAGGGGCGGCTGGCAAGCGGTGCCGCGCTGGTCCGCATGCAGCCCGCAGCGTGCAGACAGATTTTGTATGCAAGAAATGTCTGCCGCCCCGGCCGGCTTTTGTTAGACTGGCTGCCCGACGATTTCCCGCTACCGGCAGCCCTGCCGCGCCTCATGAATCAGGACGTCCAGCCAGACCCCAGCGCCGACGACATCGCCAAGGAAGTGTCCGCCGCCATCGTGGCGCACAAGCTTCCGCCCGGCACCCGGCTGCGCGAGGAGGCCCTGGCCCGGGTCTACAAGGTCAGCCGCACCAAGATCCGCGCCGCGCTCCTGATGCTGTCCAAGGACAAGCTCATCAACATCGTTCCGGACAAGGGCGCCTTCGTCAGCAAGCCCGACGCGAACGAGGCGCGCGAGGTCTACGCCGTGCGGCGCATCCTGGAAGCGGCATTGGCCCGGGAATTCGTCGCCTGCGCCAAGACCGCCGACTTCCGCCGCATTGATGCGCATCTGGCCGAGGAACGCCTGGCGCTGGAAAGCGGCGACGTGCAGGCGAGAAACCGGTTGCTCAGCCAGTTCCACATCCTGCTTGCCGAAACCGTCGGCAACTCTGTGCTGACCGGCATGCTGCGCGAATTGTCGGCGCGCAGCGCGGTGATCACCGTGCTGTACCAAAGCTCCCACGACGCCAATTGCTCGTCGCGCGAGCATCACGCCTTCATCGAGGCGGCGCGCGCCGGCGATGCCGATCGCGCCTGCGCCCTGATGGACGAACACCTGGAACACGTGCTGGCCGCGCTGGATTTCAGCGGTAACCGGCAGGCGGGTAGCGATCTGGTTGCCGCGCTGCTCAGCTGAGGCGCGGCTGGCCTGACGCGCTTTCCGCCCCGCAGCGCTATCCCGCCCGCAGCAATTGCTCCATGCGCTGCTGAAGCCAGCGCTCGGTCTCGTTCAGGACCGCCCCTTGCAGCCACAACGTGCGCACGGACAGCATCGGCAACGCCAGTTCCGCGCACGGCACCGGTGTCAGCGTAGTGCTGAAGCTCTCGTATTCCGCGATGTTCAGCGGCAGGATCGCAAAGCCCAGGCCGTCGGCCACCATGCCCGCGATGCTGTAGAAGCTGTCCGTGCGCCACACCGTGGGACTGAGCACCATGTCTTCCACGCCCTCCATCTGCATGACAAGCTGGCGGTGCCGCGCCAGGTCCTCGCGCGACACCTGCGGCAGCGCAGCCAGCGGATGGCCCGACGCCACGAAGATCCCTTGCGCCACGTTGCCCAGCGAACGGTGCGCAAAGTCGCTGCCGGGGTCGCCCCGGTCGAAGTGGAACGCGATGCTGGCCCGGCCCTGCCGCACGTAATCGGCAACCTCGGTCGCGGTGCCGTTCAACTGCGTCAGCTCAAGCGCCGGGAATCGCTCAGCCAGTTCCAACGCCAACGCGCCCAGCACCAGATACGGCAAGGCCTCGTCCAGCGCAATCGACAGTCGCGCCTCCTGACCGCCGGCAAATGCCAGCGCGCGCTGCGACAGCCCGCCCGCCTGGCGCAGCAACTCTTTCGCTTCCAGCAGCATCACCTCGCCGGCCGGCGTCAGCACCGCGTTGCGCCGCGACCGGTCAAACAGTTCGACGCCCAGGTCCGCCTCCAGCAGGCCGACCGCCGTGCTGACCGCGGACTGGGCACGTCCGATGCGGCGCGCCGCCGCCGAGAACGACCCGGCCTCCGCCGCCGCCACGAATTGCCGTAGTTGGTCCAAGGTCCATTGCATGGTGTCCTCCTGTCAATCCATCGATTTTATAGATGCAATCCAACTTTTTATGGCGGATATATAGATGGATAATGCCAGCCCGTGATCCCGAGCGGGCACGCCGCGCCCCGGAAGCACGGTTTTCAAAGGAGTAGAACCATGCAGCGGACTCATTCGAACGCTGTTGCCGCGGCCACCCCCGACCGTTGGCTCGTGCTGGCCATCGTGTCCAGCGCCTTGCTGCTGATCGTCGTCGACATGACGGTCCTTTACACCGCCCTGCCGCGGCTCACCCACGAACTGGGCGTCACCGCATCCGCCAAGCTGTGGATCGTGAACGTATACGCGCTGGTCGTGTCCGGCCTGTTGCTGGGCATGGGCACGCTGGGCGACCGGCTGGGCCACAAGCGGCTCTTCATGATGGGGCTGGCCGTGTTCGGCGCGGCGTCGCTCGCCGCCGCCTATTCGCCCGGCGCGGTTGTCCTGATCGCGGCCCGCGCGCTACTCGGTGTGGGCGCGGCGATGATGATGCCCGCCACACTGTCCATCCTGCGGCTGGCCTTTGCCGACGAGCGCGAGCGCGCCGTGGCCATTGGCGTCTGGGCGTCGGTCGCCTCGGGCGGCGCCGCCCTCGGACCCGTCGTGGGTGGCCTGCTGCTGGAGCATTTCTGGTGGGGTTCGGTGTTTCTCATCAACGTTCCCATCGTGCTGCTGGCGTTGCCGCTGGCCTGGCGGTTCATCCCGGCAAGCCAGCCCGATGCGTCGCGGCCGTGGGATCTGGTCGGCTCATTGCAGGTGATGGCGGGCATGATCCTGTCTGCCTACGCGCTCAAGGAACTGGGGCGCGCGTCGCCGTCCTGGCTGCATGCCATCGTGGCCTGCGCGGCGGGCGCCGCCATCCTGGCCGTTTTCGTGCGCCGTCAGCGGCGGCGGCCCTATCCGCTGATCGACTTCGCCATCTTCCGCAACGCGTCCTTCAGTTCGGCCGTGGCCGCCGCCTTGTTTGCCGCCGCGGCGCTGCTGGGCATGGAGCTGGTGTTCAGCCAACGCTTGCAACTGGTGCTGGGCATGTCGCCGATCCAGTCCGCGCTGTTCATCCTGCCGCTGCCGCTGGCCGCCTTTGTCGCCGGGCCGCTCGCGGGCCTGTTGCTCGGGCGCGTGGGCAGCCGGCGCATGCTGTTCCTGTCGCTGCTGGTGTCAGGCGCTGGCATGGGCGGGTACCTCCTGACCTACGATGCGGCGGTCATCCCGCAGATGATCAGCCTTTGCGTGCTGGGCCTGGGCATCGGCGCCACCATGACGGCCGCGTCCAGCACCATCATGCAAAGCGCCTCGCCCGAACGCGCCGGCATGGCCGCGTCGATCGAGGAAGTCTCGTATGAACTGGGCGGCGCGCTGGGCGTGACGCTGATGGGTTCGATCCTGTCGGGCGTGTACGCGCAGTCGCTGTCCGTGCCGGCGGGCGTGGCAGCGACCGGCGCCGCGCGCGACAGCCTGGACGAAGCGCTCGTCGTCGCCGAACGCCTCCCCGCCGATCTGGCGGCCACGCTGACCGAGATGGCGCGCGCCGCCTTTGAGACGGGCTACGCCGCGGTGATCGCCACCGCCACGATCATGCTGCTGGGCACCGCCGCGTTCGTGCTGCTGAACCGCGCCCGCCGGGCGGTGCAGCCGGGCTGAAGCCGCGGGGCGCGTCGGGAACTGCGCGCCGACGTGCGGCCGCACTGCCCGCACCAATCAGCCGTTGCGGAATGCGTGGTCCAGGTCCGCGATCAGGTCTTCCTCGTGCTCCAGGCCGATCGACACGCGGATCAGGCCTTCGGACACGCCCGCGGCATCGCGCTCCGCCGCGGGCACCCCAGAATGCGTGGTCGACGCCGGGTGACACACCAGCGTCTCAGTGCCGCCCAGGCTGACTGCCGAGCGAAACAGATGCAGCGCATTGATGAAGCGGAACGCGCGATCGCGGCCGCCCTCCAGCACGAAGGCGAAGGTTGAACCCGGCCCGGTGCATTGGCGCTTGTAGACCTCCTGATAGGCGCGATCCGTAATCAGTTCCGGGTGGAACACCTGCACCTTTTCATGCGGATTGCCCGCCAGCCACTCCGCAACGCGGGTCGCCGTGCGCGCCGCCTGCTTCATGCGCAGGACCACCGTTTCCATCGACCGCGTGATCATCCAGCACGAATGCGGATCCAGTTGCGACCCGAAGGCGCTGCGAATGGCGCGCACCTTCTTGATGAGCTCCTTGCTGCCGGTGACCGCCCCCGCCACCAGATCGCTATGTCCGCCCACGTACTTGGTCAGCGAGTACACCGACAGGTCCACCCCGTGCTCCGCCGGCTTCTGGAAGATCGGCCCGAGCAGCGTGTTGTCGCACACCGAAATCGGCCGGTAGCCGTGTCGCGTCTGAAACGCATCCAGCTCGTTCTTCATGGCCTCGAAATCGAACAGCGCGTTGGTCGGATTGGCGGGCGTCTCCACATAAAAGAGCTTGACCGGCCCCTTGGCAGCGGCCGCGTCCAGCGCCAAGCGCATGTTGCGCGGCGAAAGCCCGTCCGCCACGGGATATGAACCGACACCCCACTCCGGAAAGATCTTGCCGATCAGCGTCTCGGTGCCGCCATAGAGCGGCACGGATTGCACCAGCTGGTCGCCCGGTCGCAGAAAGGCCATGAGCACCGCGCTGATCGCGGACATGCCGCTGGAAGTCACGGCGGCATCCTGCGAGCCATCCAGCAGCGACAGCCGATCTTCCACGATCTCCAGGTTCGGGTGATTGAACCGGCTGTACACCAGCCCCGCCGTCTCGCCCTGCGGCAAGGGCTTGCGGCCGGACACCAGATCAAAAAACGCGGCGCCGTCCTCGGCCGTGCGGAACGCGAAGGTGGACGTCAGAAACACCGGCGGCTTGACCGCCCCCTCGGACAGATAGGGATCGTAGCCATAGGACATCATCTGCGTTTCGGCATGCAAGGGGCGGCCGAAGATGTCTTTCTTGTGATAGCTCGAGTACGTCATGGTGTGCCTCTCTCTGGTGTTCCAGCCGACCGGGCGGGCGCGTCACGCATCTCCCAGACGATAACGCCGCGACGCGGGGGAGATATTGCAGGTTGTGACGTGCGCACGCCGGCAACAGCGGATGCAGAAGAGGCGGCGCTGGCCTTAATCCACCGTCGCCCCGGACAGCTTCACCAACTTGGCCCACTTATCGATTTCCTGGTCCAGGAAGGCCTTGAATTGCGCCGGCGATTGGCTCGTGGGCGCGGATCCCTGATCCAGCAGCACCTTGCGGAAGCCGGGCTCCTGCGTTACCGACTTCAGGGCCTGGGCGAGCCGATCGACGACAGCAGGCGGCGTGCCGGCAGGCACGAACACACCGTTCCACAACGACACATCGAAGCCCGGAAGCGCTTCGCCCACCGCCGGCACATCGGGCAGACGCGGCGAGCGCTCAGGGGTGGTCACCCCCAGCGCCCGCAGCTTGCCGCTTTCCAGGTACGACAGCACCTCAACCAGCGGCGAAAACACCGCCTGCACCTGGCCGCCCATCAGGTCCACATTCGCTGGCGCCCCACCCTTGTACGCCACATGGACCATATCGCCCTTGGCCATCGCGTTGAACAGCGCGCCGGACAGATGCGAGGCCGACCCGTTGCCCGCGGAGCCGTAGTTCACCGGCGCGTCTTTCTTCTGAACCAGCGCGATGAACTCCGTGAGCGACTTGGCCGGCACGCTGTTGTTCACGGTCAGCACGTTCGGAATCGACGCGATCTGCGACACGGGAATCAGATCGCGACGCAGGTCAAAGCCCATGTTCTTGTACAGCGTCACATTGGTGGCAATCGTGCTGGTCGCCAGCAGCAGCGTGTAGCCGTCCGGCGTAGCGCGCGCCGCCACGCTCGATCCCAGGTTGCTGCCCGCCCCCGCGCGGTTCTCCACGACCACCTGTTGCTTGAGTTGCCGCGACAGATGTTCGGCGAGCAGCCGCGCGGTCGCATCCGTGCTGCCGCCGGCCGCAAAGGGAACGATCATCGTGATGGCCTTGCGGGTGGGCCAGTCGGCGCCCGCGTCGGGCTGAGCCGCATGCACTGCCGGGGCGCCCGCGCCAAGACAGGCGCCCAAGGCAAGGGCGATGATTGCGCGTGAAGTCATGGTTGTCTCCTTGATTGGAATAAGCACGGCCGATCCGGGCGTTGCGTCGTACGCGCAACTACCCGAAGGCCGGTGAAGGGTGCGGCTGGCGCCGCGTGCGAACTGCTATTGCGGTGTCACGACGACGGTGCCTGCGTCGGCATCCACGTCCAGCCAATCGCCCGTGGCGATGGCCTTGGTCGGGTCTTCGTCCAGCCCGGCCACGACGGGAATGGCGCCGATGATCGCGCCGATCGTCGTGATGGGCTCGGGGGTCACCTGCACGAACGCCAGCGGCGCCGTGCCACGCGAGACCATGTCGTAGATCTTGTAGGAGCCGCCGGTCGATCCCTTGCCGGTCAGAAACACCAGCACCTTGCCGGCGATGTTCACGCCTTCCAGCTCGTGTCCGGGTTCGGTGACGATGCCCGTCATGTTGTCGACGCCGCCGTTGAAGCTGATCGCCTCTCCCGTCACGACGGCCTGTCCGCTGGTCTTGCCCTTGACGATCTTGCGCCCCGTGAGGATGCGTTTGGCTTGGATCATGACGCTTACCTCCAGACGCCGCTGACGGCGGCCTGCATGACGCGATTGAGATTGCCGTAATGCGTGGGCAGGCCGAATTGGCCGGGCGCATAGAACGCCATCTTGGCGGAGTTGGTAGTCAACGTCCGATAGCCCTTGGCCGGTGCGATCACGCGGCTGCGGGCCAGGAACGGGCACGTTTCCCGCACGACCGTGCCGCCGGCGTCCTTGATCGTCTGGATGTACCCCATGCGCTCGGCCATGGCATACATGGCGCCGGCCGTGGTGACCCACAGCGCGACCTCCGGATGCACCTTTTTGCCTTCGAGCGCCTCAGCCACCTCGCGGATCTCCTGCACCGACGCATTCGGACAGCCCACCAGAATCCAGTCCACGTGATCCGACGGCTCTTTGTTCAGCGCGGCCTCCGCCTTCTTCTTTTCGGCGTCGTCAAACACCAGCACTTTTTCGGGCGCGTTGCCGCCGAATGCCGCCTCAAGCGTGGGCGCTTCGGGCGTGACGCCGACCGCATGGAACATGCTCACCGCACCGGAAGCCGCCAACGCGGCGCTCAGCGCCTTCAACTGCTCCAGCGTGGGATCGGAAGGAATACCCGTGAAGACCGGCGTGTCCTGTCCGGCGATGCGGCCGGCAAAGTAGCCCAGCGTGCCGTAATCGGTCATGTCGTCGAGCGTGGTCTCGACCTTGACCAGCAGCTTCCCGTAGCGGTTCTCCGTCAGGTGAAAGCCGTACTCGGGCGTGCGACCCGTCAGCGCCGTGGCCAGCCCACTGGGTCCACCCTCACGATTGGTGCGGGCGCCGCACACCGAATTGGCGTACACCACGGCCGACGACTCGCCCCATGCCATGTGTTCGCCGAACCGCGGGCTGTTGCCGACCAGATAGGGAATACAGGTGTTGCAGGTGTTGGCGCCCATGCCGGCGTAAGCGTCCGTCAGGCGCGTCTGCAGGGCGCTGTCCGATTCGGGAATGCCGATCTCGCGCCACTGCACCGGATCGACCGCCGTCGGGTTCGTCGTCACCCGGGTGACGAACGTGCCGCCCTGCCGCTTGATGTCTTCGACAAAGCGCGTCCCGGCTTCCTCCGCGACGAGGACGGACGAACCCGCCATATGAACGTTGCTGACCTGCAGCAGGCGCTTGGCGCCAAAGCTCTCGCCCAGCGCCACCAGGATCTCCATGGCCTTCTGCACGGCCGGTCCCTTGCCGCCCGTCAGCATCGCCGACTCTTCTTCCGTAAGAAACATATGCACGCCTCCAATGCGTTCGAATCCTCAGGCCCAAATTCTGAGCGCGGCGTTAAATCAAAAAAAGCGATAAATTGGAATCCAATCAGATTCCCAAATTCGATTTTTTGCCGACCACGAAGGAGGCGCCGTTGATCACGTTCAAGCAACTCGAAGCCGTGTATTGGGTCGTCCAGCTTGGCGGTTTTGCACCGGCGGCCAACCGGCTGCACACCACGCAGTCGGCGGTATCCAAACGCGTGCAGGAACTGGAAGCGCTCTTTGACACGCCGCTCTTTGACCGCACGTTGCGCACGGCCCGGCTGACGGAGAAAGGCGAAGAAATGTTCCTGCTGGCCAAACGGCTGCTGGAACAACGCGATGCGGCCATCGAGCAGTTTCAGCGCCCGGACGTCATGGAGCGCCACGTCCGCATCGGCATCACGGAGCTGACGGCCATGACGTGGTTGCCTAGACTGGTGAGCGCCATCCAGGCGCGCTATCCCCGGGTCATCATCGAGCCGCACGTCGATACCAGCGCCATCCTGCGCGACAAGCTGCTGGCCGACGAGGTGGACCTCATGATCGTGCCGGACGTGTTCGACGACCAGCGTTTCGTTTCCCGGCGGGTCGGGCAGGTCGTCAATTCGTGGATGTGCAAGCCGGGGCTGACTCCGCGGCGGCGCCTCAAGGTGCAGGACCTCGTCAAGCACCGGCTGCTGACGCAGGACGAGCGTTCAGGCACGGGGCAGCTCTACAACCGGTGGTTTCGCTCGGTGGGCGTGCAGCCCGAGCAGACCGTGTTGAGCAACAGCCTGGTGGCGTTGATCGGTCTGGCGATCTCAGGCATGGGCATCAGCTACCTGCCCAAGACCTTTCTGGCGCCGATGGTGGAATCGGGCGCACTGGAAATCCTGACAGTGACGCCCGCCCTGCCGCCTGCCGCCTACGCTGCGGTCTTTCGCGGCGACCGCCCCAGCAACCTGATTTCCGCCATCGCGGCGCTGGCGCAGGAACAATGCGATTTCGGCAAGATCTTCCAGTCGGATGCGCAGGCGCCGCGGGCGCCCGACGGGTAACACGGCGGCGCAATCGGGAAAAAGGCAGGCGGTCCGCCCCCCGTGGCTTGCCTGCCGGCTCAACGCAACACAAACGGATTGCTGGCGGTCGCCCCGCTGTTGATCCAGACGCTTTTGACCTGCAGGAACTCCTTGACGGCGTCCATGCCGTTCTCGCGCCCCAGCCCCGAATCCTTGTAGCCGCCAAACGGCGCCATGAAGCTGACCGCACGGTACGTGTTCACCCATACCGTGCCGGCCTTCAATCGCTCCGACATCCGGATGGCGCGGGCGATGTCCTGCGTCCACACGGCAGCGGCCAGTCCGAACCGAACATCATTGGCGATCCGCAGCGCCTCGGCTTCGTCCTTGAAGCGGATGATGGACAGCACCGGTCCGAACACTTCTTCCTGGGCGATGCGCATGTCGTTGCGCACGTCGCCGAAGATAGTCGGTTCCACGAACCACCCCTTGCCGCATTCCGGCCGTTGCGCGGCCTTGCCGCCCAGCAGCAGGGTCGCCCCTTCGTCCCGCGCGATGCGGATGTAATCCAGCACCTTCTGGTATTGGGGCGGCGTCGTGACAGGCCCGACCTGCGTGGCCGGATCCATCGGATCCCCCATGCGCGCGGCCCCCGCCAGCGACAGCAGCTTTTCGACAAAGCGATCGTAGATGCTGTCCTGGAGCAACAGGCGCGAGCCCGCGATGCAGGTTTGCCCGCTCGCCGCAAAGATGCCCGAGATCGCACCGAACACGGCCTGTTCCAGGTCCGCATCCTCGAAGACGATGTTGGGCGACTTGCCGCCCAGTTCCAGCGAGGTGTGCTTGAGCAGACGCGCGGCCTGCTCGTTGATCAGGCGGCCGGTCTGGTCCGACCCGGTAAAGGTGACCTTTTGCACCAGCGGGTGCTGGACCAGCGCGGCCCCCACTTCCTGGCCATAACCTGTCACCACGTTCAGCACGCCCGGGGGAAACCCCGCCTCGTCGAACAGTTCCGCGAACTCCAGCGTCGACGCGGAGGTGAACTCCGACGGCTTCACGACCACCGTGCACCCTGCCGCCAACGCGGGCGCAATCTTCCAGCCCAGCAGCAACAGAGACGAATTCCACGGCGTGATCGCCGCCACCACGCCCAGCGGTTCGTGGCGCGTGTAAGTGAAGTAGCCCTTCTTGTCCAAGGGCAGCGTCGACCCGTGGATCTTGTCCGCCAGGCCGCCGTAGTAGCGGAACCATTGGGGCAGGTACGTCAGCTGTCCCAGCATCTCGGCGAACAGCTTGCCGTTGTCCCGGACTTCCGTTTCCGCGAGCTTGCGCGCATCGCGTTCGATGAGATCGGCCAGCCGGTACAGCAACCTGCCGCGCTCGGTGGCGGTCAGTTCCGCCCACGGTCCTGCCGAAAAGGCGAAGTGGGCGGCCTGCACCGCCACATCGACGTCTTGCGCGGCCCCGCGGGCAACCCGCGCCCAGGCCTCGCCGGTGTAGGGGTTCTGCGTCTCGAACCATTCGCCCGAGAGGGCAGCGGCCGGCGCACCCGCAATCCGCATTGAGTAAGTCTTCATCACAGCCTCCCGGCCTGAATTCAGCATGGCAGCCCAGGGGCCGCCTCTGCTCAGAAGGTCGAAAATCCCAGGGCGGCCCGAAAGCGGTTTTTGACGTACACCCCATCGCGCGGCGGCAGCGCGCGCGGCGGTTCGTCCGGATTGATGAACACCTGGGCGAAAGCGACGCCACGACGCGCCATCACCCGCTCGGCGACCTCGCCCGCCCTGCCCGTTTCCCTGACGGCAAATGCGTCCTTGATGCCGAACCCCTGCGCCACGGCCACCAGGTCCGTTCCCAGGCTGGTGTGGCTGCGCTGCATGCCGGTCTCGCCGAAATGGCCGTTGTCCAGCACCACGATGGTCAGATTCCCGGGCTGCTTGGCGCCGACGGTGCCCAGCGACCCCACGCCCATCAACTGTTCGCCGTCACCCGTGATGACGAGCACGGGCCGATCCGGCTGAGCAAGGGCCAGGCCCAAGCCCAGCGCCACGGCGCCGCCCATGGCGCCCCACAGATAGAAGTTCTGGTCCCGGTCCCCTGCGGCGAAAACGTCATAGGACGGAGACCCCAGGCCCGAGACGATCAGCGCATCGGGCGAAGCCGCGATCAGTTGCGACACGAAGGCGCGGCGGTCCACGGCGCCCGAAGCATTCAAGGTGGTCGACATCAGTTGCGCTCCCACTTCTTACGTCCAATCAAGGTTTGCGACAGCAGGACGGCTACCTGCTCGCCGGCCAGAAATGCGGAATCGGCAGCCGCACTGACAATCTCTCCGACCTCGTCGGGGTTCGATGCCCGCAGCACCGTGATGCCCATCAGTTCAAGCGCCTGCTGGGTAGTCTTGCCCATCGGCCCCTGCCAGGGATTGAACTCCGCGTACTCGCCCCGCATCGTCACCAGCGTGAGAAAGGGAAAGTTGCAACTGCGCAGCAGCGAGAACATGTTCACGCAATTGCCCACGCCGCTGCTCTGCATCAGCAGCGCGGCGCGCTGGCCGCCCAGCCATGCGCCGCTGACGACGGCCACGCCCTCTTCTTCCGTGGTCAGGACCACGTCGATGATTTCCGGATCTAGTTGCGCCTGCCGGATGGCATAGGAATGGCCGGCGTCCGGCACGTAGGCGATCTGGCGGACGCCGCCGGCTTTCAGCGCGTCGAACACGGCTTGCTGCCAGGCAGGCGCCTCGGTGGTGGTTGTAGTCATGAGTGGATTTCCCGGTGGCTAAGTGCTGCGAGGCATCTTATATCGCTATAGAATCGCCAACTAAATAGAATTTCCTGATGGAAATCATCACCCTTGCGCATACCCGGAGCCGCAGATGGACTTGAAGCAACTGAAGGCGTTCGTGACCGTGGCCGAGACCGGCAGCGTGACCAGCGCCGCCCGCCTGTTGAACATCGTGCAGCCGGCGGTTTCCCGGCAACTGAAGCTGCTGGAAGACGATATCGGCACGCCGCTCTTCACGCGCGGCCGCCTTGGCATGGAACTGACGGATGCCGGCAAGACGCTCGAGGACTATGCGCGGCGCGCCCTGAACGAACTGGACCGCGCCCGCGCCGAGATCCGGCCGTCCAGCGGCACGGTGGGCGGCATCGTCACCGTGGGCCTGCTGCCCAGCACGGCCGACATGCTGTCCAGCGCGTTGCTGTCCGCCGTGGCGGCCCACTATCCCGGCATCCGCCTGCGGCTGACGTCTGGGTATGCCGGACACCTGCAGTCGTGGCTGGAGACCGGCGACGTGGACATCGCGCTGCTGTACGAGTCCAAGCCGAATCCCGCACTGAAGTTCCGCACCTTGCTGGAGGAGAGCCTGTGGTTCGTGGGCCCGCCGGACAGCGGACTCGACACCCGCACGCCGGTTCGCATGGCCGACATCATCGGCCGGCCGCTTGTGCTGCCGGGCGCGCCGCATGGATTGCGCTCGCTGGTCGAACAGGCCGCGCGCACGCAAGAGACCGAGCTGCACATCGTGGCCGAGACCAATGCGATGAGCGTGCAAAAGCGCCTGGTGCTGGACGGCCACGGCTATACCATCCTGCCCTCGATCGCCGTGGCCGACGACGTGGATCGCGCAATCCTGGCCGCCGCCCCGGTCGTGGATCCGCTGCTGGTGCGGCGCATCGTGTTGGCGCAACCCGCCACCCGGCCCATCGCCAATTCCGTGCATTGCGTCATGAACGAATTGATCCAATGCGCTCGCGATGCGGTGCACAATGCGCGCTGGCCTTCCGCCCGGTGGTTGGCCAAGTAGCCCCGTGCGCTGTCCGCGCCATCTCCCGCCGTGATGAAACCCATCACGAAATTCTATTTATTTGGCTTTTTCATAACGGATTAATCTGGGGCACCTGACAGCGCTTTCTGGCCGACATGTCCCACCTGATTGATATCGAACTCATCGCCGGCGCAAGGACGGAAACACGGCTGATCCCCGGTCCGGCCGGCCCGCTGGAATTGCTGATTGACCGCCCCGCCACGCCGCGCGTCGGGGTGGCCATCGTCACCCATCCACAGCCGCTGTTGGGCGGCACGCCTCGCCACAAGATCCCGCACAGACTGGCGCACGGCGTCCGGGACGCCGGATGGCTTGCGATACGGCCGAGCTTTCGGGGCGTGGGCGCCAGCGCCGGCGTGTATGACCATGGCTTGGGCGAAGCCGAAGACATTCTTGCCGTCGTGCATGCCGTGCGCGCCGAGTCCCCCGATACGCCACTGGCGCTCATTGGCTTTTCATTCGGCGCTTACGCCCTGGCCCACGCGATTCGCGCGTTGACCGACCAGGACGCCGCGCCTGCCGCCGCCATCCTGGCCGGCCTACCGGTCGGCGCCGTCGAGGGCGACCGGGTTTACGACACGCCGCCTTTGCCCGCCGACGTGGTGCTGATCCATGGCGAATCGGACACGCAGGCGCCCTTGCAGCCGCTGCTGGCGTGGGCACGGCCCACCTCCCATCCGATCATCGTCTTGCCCGGTGCGGACCACTTTTTCAACCATTCGCAGGACCTGCTGCTGTCCCTGGTCCTTGCGCATCTTCCCAAGGAGGCCGCCAAGGCTCGTACAGATTGATCGCGGCGCCTTTTCACACCTCCCCGACACGCCATCGAGCAAGAGGGAGGGTTCAACAAGGAGACAACCATGCGCTTTCCCATCAAGCGTTGGGCGTGCGGCGCCCTCGCATCCGCGTTCAGCGCGGCCGTCGTGGCGGCCGCGCCGTATCCGGACAAACCGATACGCCTCATCGTGCCGTGGCCCGCAGGCGGCTCGGCCGACACTATCGGCCGCTCGCTGGGCGATGCCTTGGGCAAGCGCCTGAATGCGACGATCGTGGTCGAAAACGTGGCGGGCGCTTCCGGCACCATCGCAACCACTCAATTTGCCCGCGCCGCGCCGGACGGCTACACCCTCCTGTTGGCCAGCAGCTCGGCCAACGTCTCGGCGCCCAACCTGTATGCCAAGGTGCATTTCGATCCGATCAAGGACTTCACGCCGATAGGTGAAGTCGCGCTGGTGCCCAGCGTGCTCATCGTCCCCGAGAACTCGCCGTTCAAGCGTCCGGGCGACATCGTGGCGGCGGCGCGCAAGCAACCCGGCAAACTGACCTACGGGTCGGGCGGCACCGGTAACTCTGGGCATCTTTCCGGTGAACTGTTTCGCGCGATTAACCGAATCGAGGTCACGCATGTGCCGTACAAGGGCAACAACCCTGCGTTGACCGACCTGATGGGCAGGCGGCTGGACTACATGTTCGACAACGGCGCCATCGGGCACATCCAGAGCCAGCGCGTCCGCGCGTTGGCCGTTGCCGCCGACGCCCGGCTCAAGGCCATTCCAGACGTGCCCACGTTCGAGGAACTGGGCATGGCGGGCATGCAACTGACCACGTGGTTCGGTCTGGCGGCGCCTGCCGGCACACCCGCGCCCATCGTGGACAAACTGAGCAGCGCCCTGAACGCCGTGATGTCCGATCCCGCCTATTCCCAACGGCTCATCGCCATGGGCGCGGAACTGCGGCAAAGCACGCCCACAGCCTTCACGGCGTTCTGGGCAGAGGAACTGGACCGCTACCGCCAGCTCATCCAGTCCGCAGGCATCCAGGTCAACTGACACGCCATGACGCATGGCAGCCAATCAAGGAGATAAGCATGAAAGCAAACGCATTTCAGCGGATTCTGTTTGCCGGGGCGTTGGCCCTGACGGCCAGCGTGGCACAAGCCGCGTGGCCGGACGACCGTCCGATCGAACTGGTGGTGGGATTTGCACCTGGCGGCGGCACGGACGTCATGGCGCGGCTGGTGGCCCAGCACATGGAAAAGCGCCTGGGCGACAAGACGCGAATCATCGTGATCAACAAGCCCGGCGCGGGCGGTGAAATCGCGGTGCGTTACGTCGCCGCCGCCAAGCCGGACGGCTACACGCTGGGCATGATCAATGCGCCCGGCTTCGTGTACCTGCCCGTCAGCAAGGGCGCGAAGTACAAGCCCGAGGACATCCGGCTCATCGCCCGGCTGGTCGACGACCCCCTGCTCTTTATCAAGCGACGCGGATCGACAGCGCCGGAAGACCTCCCGGCGCTCGTCACAAAGCTGAAGCAGTCGCCCGAGTCGCTGTCGTTCGGCCACAGCGGCGACGGCACCACCGGGCATCTGGCGCTCATGGACATGGAGCGCAGCCAAAACGTGCGCGGCACCAGCGTGCCGTTCAAGGGCGGCGGCGACATCCGTCTGGGCATCCTGGGAGATCACATCGACTACGGCCTGATCACCGTGAGCGAGGTGCCGGAACTGGTCGACCCGAAAGGCCCTTTTGAGGCCATCGCCATTGCCAGCGACAAGCGCCACAACGCCATCCCCACTGCGGCGGAATCCGGGGTGGCGCTGCGGTATTCGTCCGAGCGCGGCATGGGCGGCCCGGCGACCTTGCCGGACGCCATCCGCGACAAGCTGGAACAGGCGCTTCAAGACACTCTCAAGGATCCCGCCTTCCTCGCGGCATCGGGGCGCGACGCGGCCGTGCTGGCCTTTCAGCCGGGCGAGGAATGGCGCGCCAGCCTGGCCCGGCAGACACAAGCCTTCCAACAAGAGGCTGCCGCGAAAAAGTAGGCGCCTGAAGCCAGGCGGTGCTAGCCGCGTTGCCTGGCTTCACCCTTCCGGACGCCGCTTGCGATGCGTCTTTTCAAGCCACTGCACCGCCACTTCGACCAGCGGATGAAAGCGCGCCGCATTCCACGCGAGCGCGGCAGTGACCACCATGACCTTTTCCTTGAGCGGCCGGATGACGACGTTTGCGGGCGCCAGCTTCTTCATGGACGCCGGAACCAGCGCGACGCCCTGGCCACATCCCACATAGGCGACCTGCGAGGCCACCGACCGCACCTCGTGCAGCACGCGGGGCGTGAAGCCGTGGGCGCGGCAGATCGCGGTAAGCATGTCGAAATAGACGGGGCTGACCTGGCGGGACGACATCACAAGCTGCTCGGCCGCCAGCGACTGAAGGCGCACGCGCGGCAGCGCCGCCAGCTTGTGGTCCTTGGGCAACGCCACAGCCAGCCGGTCTTCGGTCAACGGCAGCGTAGAAATGCCATCGCCGACGTCGCCATCAATGCGCACAAACGCCATGTCCAGTTCCCCCGACCGCAGCGCCGGCACCGCCTCGACACTGTCGATCTCCCGTACGAAGACCGTCAGGCTCGGGTGCGCCCGCTTCAGCTCATTGAGCAGCGGCGGAACGGTGTCCAGCATTGCCGAGGTAATCGCGCCCACATGCAGCACACCCGACTGGCCTGACGCAACCTCGCGCACGACGCGCTCCAGGTGTTCGACCTGACCGGCGAATTGTCGTACCGCGGGCAGGATCGCCGCGCCCGCCGCCGAAAGCTGCGTGCCGCGGCGCGACCGTTCGAAAAGCTGGAGTTTCAGCGATTGTTCCAACACTTTGATCTGCTCGGTCAGCGGGGGCTGCGACATCCCCAGGCGCGCCGCAGCCCTTCCGAAATGCCGTTCCTCGGCCACCGCCAGAAACATCCAGAGCTGCCGTATCAGTCTGAAGTCGATCGTGCTCATGCCCCGCCCTCGTTGCCGTTGCGCATTGCCGCGCTGATCCTGAAACCGTATCACAGAGATACTTGAAAACGATTTTATCTATCAAGAGGAGGTTCTGATAATGAAGCCTTCACTCAGGAGGTTTCCCCATGTCCCAAGCAGCCACGCTCGACCGCCTTGCCTCGCTGGATACCAATACCGTTTCGGACGCCCTGGATTTTCTGGGACTGCCCGGCGCCACCTACGGCCTGCGGCCGTTGTGGGACTGCCCGAAGATCGTGGGCCGCGCCAGCACCATCCAACTGGGCCCCAAGACGGACGCCAAGCCGGCCGTGCATCTGATCTCGCCCGTCATCGACGCCGTGCAGACCGGCGACCGCGTGCTGGTCATCGCCGGCGGCGCCGAGGGCATTTCCTGCTGGGGCGACATCCTGGCCAACGCGGCGCGCGCCAAGCACGTGCGCGGATCGGTCATTGACGGCCTGAGCCGCGACATCGAAGGCAGCGAATCGATCGGGTATCCCGTCTATGGACGCGGCATAACGATGATCAGCGCCCGCAACCGCGTGATTCAGATCGACGCCGGCAAGCCGGTGCAAATGGCCGGGGTGACCGTCCATGAAGACGACTACGTCATCGCGGACCGCTGCGGCGCGGTGTTCGTGCTGGCCGCCCGAATCGATGAAGTGCTGGATCTGGCCGAACGCATTGCAAAGCGGCAGGACGGCATGGTCGCCGCCGTGCGCGCGGGCCGCTCGGTCGCCGAGGTCATGCACGACAAGGAATTCGAAGCCATCCACGCGAAGTGATCCGACGCGCCCTCATTGCCCAATCACCAAAGGAACGACGATGACAAACCCCAAGAAAGCCGCCGCACACGACCAGGAGCTGGTCGCCCTTTTTGAAGGACTGGACACGCCGGGCGTGTCCGACGCCATGGACAAGCTGGGTCTGCACGGCCAGGCGCTGGGCATCATGCCGCTGGACGACTATACGCGCCCGATTGTCGGCCCCGCCTTCACGGTCAAGTACGTTCCCGCCGCCACGCCCGCTGGCACCGTCGGCGATTTCATCGACGACGTCGCCGAAGGCGACATCGTGGTGATCGACAACGATGGCCGTACCGACTGCACGGTGTGGGGCGACATCATGACGCAGTACGCCGGCCTGCGCGGGATCGCCGGCACCGTCATTGACGGCGTGTGCCGAGACGTGAGCAAGGCGCTGGGCGACGGCTATCCGGTTTTCAGCGCAGGCCGCTTCATGCGCACGGGCAAGGACCGGGTGGAGGTGGAGTCCGTCAATACCACCGTCGCGGTGGGCACAGTACGCGTGGCCGCGCGTGACATCGTGGTGGCCGACGCCAACGGCGTGGTGATCGTGCCGCGCGAGCGCGCCCGTGAAGTCGCCGATACCGCGCGCAAGATCGAATCGGTGGAGGCCGCCATCCGAGAACGGATCGGTCAGGGCGCCACCATCCGGGAAGCGCGCGCCGCCCTGGGCTACCACCTGCTGCAACGCAAGGCCTAATTGTTTTTTTAATGTACTTTTCTTGTACGAAACCTAGGGTAAACGCCCCCTTTAACTCCGCAATTCGCCGATCTATAAACACATATTGTTTTTTTAATGTGTTTTTAAGATGAAAATTGCACTGATTGGATGTGGCGAGGTCGGCCACTGCTACGCCCGAGCCTGGATCGCTGCAGGTCATCGCATCATCGGCATTTGCGAGCTGCGCTCGGACGCCGACATGGCGGACCGCGCCAAGGCCGCAGACGCCGCCTTGCATGCCGAACCGGGCCCCTGGCTGGCCGAGGCCGACGTCGTGGTATCGGCCGTGTACGGTTACAGCGCGGCGGAAGTCGCCGCACTAGCCTTTCCCCACATGCGCGCCGGCGCCGTCTACGCGGATTTCACCACCGCCAGCGCACCCGACATGCAGAAAGCGGCCGCAGCCGCCGCCGCGAGCACCATTCCCTTCATGGATGTGGCCATCATGGGCGCAATCGCCCTGCTGGCAGAAAAGACGCCGCTGCTGTGCGCCGGCGAAGGCGCGGCGGTGGTGACCGCGCTGGGCGAAAGCGCGGGCGCGCCGGTCCGCATCATCGACGGCAAACCCGGTGACGCGGTGCGCCTGAAGCTCTTGCGCAGCATCATGACCAAAGGCATGGAAAGCCTGGCCGTCGAATGCCTGGTGGCGGCCGAGCGCATGGGCCTGCGCGAATCGTTGTATGAAGTGCTGGCCGACATCGACCGCACGCCGTTGACCGCATTCATGGACTCGTTCGTGCGCTCCCACGTGCTGCATGCGCCGCGCCGGCTTGCCGAAGTGCGCGAGGCCCGCGACCAGCTGCATGAAGCGGGCCTGGAGCCCCTGGTCCTTGATGGCGTCGAACAGCTCTTTGCGCGCTCGGCCCGCGGCATCGAGGACGCGCGCGCCAAGGGCGAAGCCCCGGCGCCCGACACAGTCGAGGCGCGCCTGGCGTGGCTGACCACGCTGGCCCGCCAGTCCTGACATCCCCACCGCGCCACAGAGCGCGGACTGAATCTGCAAACACCTCGTGAGGAAGACAATGAAACTGTTCAAGAAACTGCTGGCCGCAACCCTCGTGCTGGGCTGCGCCGCCGCGCATGGCGCCGACCTGGGCAAGTCCCCCATCACGCTGATCTCGCCGTTTCCCCCCGGCGGCGGCACCGACACGCTGACGCGCATGATCGGCAGCGCCATCAGCCAGGACGCCGGCTGGAACATCGTCGTCGAGAACAAGCCCGGCGCCGGCGGCAACCTCGCTCTGGACGCCACGGCGCGCGCCCAACCCGACGGCCACACGCTGGTCATGGCGCAGACCGACAACATCGTGCTGAACCCCTGGCTCTACAGCAAGCTCAGCTACGACACCTTCAAGGACTTCAAGCCGGTCGGCCCCGTGGCGTCTTCGCCCAGCGTCTTCGTCGTCGTGCCCGATTCGCCGTTCAAGACCATCGCCGACGTCGTCAAGGCCGCGCAAGCGCGCCCCAACCAGGTTTCGCTCGGCATTCCCGGCATCGGCGGCACCGGCGATCTGACCGGCTACTTGTGGCGCAAGGCCGCCAACATGGAACTGATGCACGTGCCGTACCGCGGCTGGAGCCAGGCGTTCCCCGATCTGGCCAGCGGCCGGATCGACATTTACGTTGGCTCCGTCGCGTCGCTGCTGCCGCAGATCCGCGGCGGCAAGGTGCGCGCGCTGGGCGTCGTTGCGAGCGAGCGTTCACCCGCCCTGCCCGACGTGCCCACCTTTCCCGAAAGCGGCTTTCCGACCATCAACCAGTCGATCTGGTGGGGCTTGATGGCGCCCGGCAAGACGCCCGATGACGTGATCGCCGCGCTGAACAGCGAGCTGCAAAAGGTGCAGTCCAATCCCGAACTGATCAAGAAGCTTGAGGACGCCGGCTACAGCGTGCTGAAGGGCTCGCCCGAAGACCTGGCGCGCCGCCATCGCACGGACCACGACGCCTTCGGCAAAGTCGTGCAGGAAGCCGGCATTCCCAAGCAGTGAACCCGATTTGTACATATCCCGCTATCAGGAGCAGTGATGACAGGTTTTGAAATCCACGCCCGCCAGCGCGCGGTCAGCAAGGAACTGGTCGATAAATTCCGTCAAGTGCCGGTCGCCAACGTCAGCGACTGCATGTCACGCATGACGGCCGGCGGCGCGCGCCTGCGGCCCATGCACGACGGCACGCCGCTGGCCGGCCCGGCGCTCACCGTGCGCACGCGTCCCGGCGACAACCTGCTGGTGCACAAGGCGCTGAGCCTGGCCCAACCGGGCGACGTCATCGTGGTCGATGCCGGCGGCGACCTGACCAACGCGATCATCGGCGAGATCATGACGACCTACGCCGAGTCGCGCGGCATCGCGGGCATCATCATCAACGGCGCCATCCGCGACTGCGGCACCATCCGCCGCAGCGCGTTTCCCGTCTACGCAGCCGGCGTCACGCACCGCGGCCCGTACAAGGACGGCCCGGGCGAGATCAACTGCGTGGTCGCGCTGGACGGCATGACCATCCCCCCGGGCGATCTGATCCTGGGTGACGACGACGGGCTGCTTGCCGTGCCGTACGAGCAGGCGCAGGCCATTTTTGAGGCCGCAGCGGCCAAGCACGACGTGGAAACCAAAATGCTGGCGGACATTGCCGCCGGCACGCTGGATACGTCGTGGGTCGACGCCCGTCTGCGCGCGTTGGGCTGCACGGGAGTCTGACCATGAGCGATGCGGCAGTCAGCAGGCCCGAACTGCGCGTCGCGCGTCTGGATCTGTGGATCGATCCGGTGTTCGACGAGACGATTGCGCGGGACGGCACGCTGGACCTGCGCGTGCTGCCGGCCGGCGGCGACGCCGTGACGGCGGCCGGCCTGGCCGGCGCGCATGCTTACCACGTCAGTGCGGCGAAAGACGAGGTCCCGGCGCGGTGGCAGGTGTCGGCGGACCTGTTGGCCCATTGCCCGCAGTTGCTGTGCGTGTCGTCGGGCGGCGCGGGCTACGACACGGTGGATGTGGCCGCATGCACCCGCGCGGGCGTGGCGGTCGTCAACCAGGCCGGCGCCAATGCCGCGTCGGTCGCCGAAATGACCTTTGCCCTGCTGCTGTCGCTGGTCAAGCGGCTGAGCGAATCGGAAGCCGCACTGCGCGCGGGCACCGCCGTCAGCCGCGAAGCCCTGATGGGTCACGAGATCGAAGGCCGCGTCATCGGCATCGTGGGCATCGGCGAGATCGGACGCAGGGTGGCGCGGATCGCAACGGGTTTCGGCCTGAAGGTCATTGCGTACGATCCGCTGCTGACGGACGCACAGATCGCCGAACGCGGCGCCGCGCCCGTCTCGTTTGATGCGCTGCTGGAACAGGCAGACATCGTCAGCCTGCACTGCCCGCTGAACGCCGTCACGCGCGGGATGCTCGACGCCGCCGCCTTGCGCCGGATGAAGCGCGGCGCGCTGTTCGTCTCCACTGCACGCGGCGGCATCCATGACGAAGATGCCCTGCTCGCGGCGCTGGAATCCGGTCATATTGCGGGTGCTGGCCTGGACGTGTGGCAGGTGGAACCGCCGCCTCCGCGCAGCGGCCTTTTGCAGCGTCCGGACGTGGCAGCCGCCTTCCACACGGGCGGCGTCACGCACGAAGGCCGCTGCAAGGTGGCGCAGGGGTCGGCCACGCAGATCCTGGACATGCTCGCCGGGCGCAAGCCTGCGCGTCTGCTCAATCCCGAGGTCTGGCCGCGCTTTCTGGCACGTCTGGCGGAGCACGGGGTGAAGGTGTAGAACCCGCTCGCGCGGCGGCCAAAGCCTCGGCGCCCATGGCCGCGCGCGCCGTTGTTATAGTCCCAGCTTCCACATCCGAGAAGAGCCAATCCGCGTCATGTCGAGCGCCAGTGATTACGTATACGGAGAGTTGCGCCGCCGCCTGATGGCCGGCTCGTTCCTGCCCGGCGAGCCGCTGCGCGAGGAGCACATCGCCGCGCAGCTCTCGGTCAGCCGCACGCCCGTGCGCAACGCGATCGAACGCCTGATCGCGGACGGCCTGGTTACCCGTGAAGGCCGGCGCGGCGCGGTCGTGCTGGGCTGGCAAAACCGCGACATCGACGAGGCCTTCGAGCTGCGCATGCTGCTCGAACCCTATTCCGCCAAGGCCGCCGCCGAGCGCGCCACGCCTGAGCAAATCGACGAACTGGACCGCATCAACCAGTGCATGCTCGACGCCGTAAATTCCGGCGCGCCCGACCACGTTGCCCAAGTCCAGCACTACAACAATCTGTTCCACCACGCCCTGCTCAACGCCGCGCAGTCGGCGCGGGTGCGGTCCCTGGTCGAGAACCTGCTGGACATGCCGATCATCATCGGCTCGTTCTACTTCTACGGCCGCGACGACATGCTGCGCAGCGTGGAACACCATCGCCAGATCATCGCCGCCATCCGCGCGCGCGATCCCGAATGCGCCGAGATCGCGGTGCGCTTTCATCTGGCGACGACCCATCTTCTGTTCCGGTCGCATCGCAAGGACGGCAAGACGGGCGGGTAATCCCACTTCCGCCACCGATATGCGCCGCGCCCGGCACACCTGACTGCCCGGACGCGGCGAAGCTGCACGCCACGGATCCCTATCACAGAATTCGTGATTCCGTATTGGACGCGCGCATCGCGCGGCCCCAGACTTTGCGCATGGCACGAAGCGGCGCGCCGGCGCGACCGGCCTCCCTTCGCAACAAGACCCCTCATGCCAATCGGAGACCGCGCACATGCAGCGTTATGGCTTGTTCATCAATGGTCAAAGCATCCCGCCCGCGCAGGGACGCATGATCACCGCCCACAATCCGTACACCGGAGAAGCGTGGGCCGAAATTCCTGACGCCTGCGCGCAAGACGTCGACCGGGCCGTCAGGGCCGCTGAACTTGCCTTTGAGCAGACGTGGCGCCACACGCCCGGCATCCAACGCGCCCAATGCATGCTCCGCCTGGCGGAGCTGATCGAACAGAACGCCGACCGGATGGCGCGCATCGAATCCACCGACAACGGCAAGATCATCCGCGAAACCCGGCCGCAGATGGTGTGGGTCGGACGCCAGTTGCGCTACTACGCCGGTTACGCCGACAAGCTGTATGGCCAGCAGATTCCGCTGGACCAGCCGGACACGCTGGACTATCTGAGCCTGGAACCCTTTGGCGTGGTGGCGCTGATCACGGCCTGGAACTCGCCGCTGGCGCTGCTGGCCAACAAGCTCGCGCCGGCATTGGCCGCGGGCAATTGCGTGGTGGTCAAGCCCAGCGAACATGCTTCCGCGTCGACGCTGGAGTTTGCCACCCTGATCCAGGCCGCCGGGTTCCCGGATGGTGTATTTAACGTGGTCACGGGCGGGGCCGACACCGGCCGCGCGCTCGTCAACCACCCGGGCGTTGCGCTGATCAGCTTCACCGGCAGCCCGGGCGTGGGCGCCGAGATCGCGTCCATGGCCGGCCAGCGTCTCACGCCTGTGAAACTGGAGTTGGGCGGCAAGTCGCCGAACATCATCTTCGAAGACGCCGACCTGGATAAGGCCATCGTGGGCGCGCTGGCCGGCATATTCGGCGCCACGGGTCAGACCTGCGTGGCCGGTTCGCGGCTGCTGGTGCAACGCAGCGTGATGGACGGGGTCCTGGCGCCCCTGGTGGAGCGGGCGCGCCGGATCCGCATGGGCAATCCGCTCGATACAACCACCGAGATGGGCACGGTCGCCAACAAGCCGCAGTTCGACCGCATCCTGGCCACCATCAACCGCGCGCAGGGCGCCGGGGCCACCCTGGCTTGCGGCGGCCGGCGGGCCGAGGGGCCGGGCCTGGAACGCGGCTACTTCATCGAGCCAACCATCTTCACTGGCGTCGATAACGACAGCGAGCTGGCGCAGGAAGAGATTTTCGGGCCGGTGCTGGCCGTCATTCCTTTCGATACCGAGGAAGACGCCATCCGCATGGCCAACGGCACCCGCTACGGCCTGGCGGCAGGGCTCTGGACACGGGATCTGAACCGCGCCATGCGCGTGTCCCGGGCCATGCGCGCCGGATCCGTCTGGGTGAACACCTACCGGGCCATCGCCGCCCAGGCTCCCTTTGGCGGATTCAAGCAATCGGGCATCGGCCGCGACCGCGGCGAGGCCGGGTTGCGCGAGTTCCTCGCCACCCGCAACGTCATGATCGATTTTTCCGAAGCGGTCCGTGACCCCTTCGCCATTCGGACCTGAGCCGATCGAGCCAGGCCAACCTGCCAAAGGAAGAGACATGAACGCACGAAAACTGGAGCCTCGGCCCGCCAGGCGCTTCGTCCTGCGCACCGCCCTCGCGGCCATGGCGGCGGCGGCCGTCCTGCCGCTGGCGCAT
>NZ_DIEJ01000136.1:0-21134 GCF_002418565.1 Achromobacter sp. UBA5777
CAGGGCCCGGCGCCGCGGCCGGCCCGCCTGGAAAGCTCACTGCCATCGCCCACCTCCGAAATCGTGTTGCGTTATCCCTGCGTGCCGCGCCACCACAAACGAATGGAATCCCACGCGCGGCCGGCAATGCCCGCCTCGGCCACCGGCTCCAGCGCGACGACCGGGAAGTGCATGGCGGGCTTGCCGTCGACCGTCACCCGCAGTTCGCCCACCGTCGATTGCGCGGCGATCGGCGCAACCAGCGGCGCCTGCGGCGCCCAGACCGATTCGACCTTCGCGCCGGCGGGCACGGTGACGTACGCGTCCCGCGAGAAGCCGACCTTCATGCTGTCCGCCTCGCCCTTCCAGACCTCCGGCGTCGCGACGGTTTGCCCGCTCGCGTAGAGCTTGATGGTATTGAACCCCTGGAAGCCCCATTCCAGCAACTCGCGGCTTTCCTGCGTGCGCAGCTTGTCGGACGCGGTGCCGACCACCACGGTGATCAGCCGTCGTTGGTCGTTGCCATTGGGCCGGCGCGCCGAGGCGATGAGGCAGTAACCGGCCGATGCCGTATGCCCGGTCTTCAACCCATCAACGCTGGGATCCAGCCACAGCAGCCGATTGCGGTTGGGCTGCGTGATCTTATTGAAGGTGAACTGTTTGGCCGAATCGTAGGTCTTGTAGAGCTGAGGAAAATCGCGAATGAAGCGCGTGGCCAGGATCGACAGGTCGCTCGCGGTGGAATACGTATTCGGATCCGGCAGCCCGTGCGGACTGGCGAAACGCGTAGCGTGCAAGCCCAGACGCGCGGCAGTGTCGTTCATGCGCGCGACAAAGGCTTCGACGCTGCCCGACACGGCCTCGGCCAGCGCCACGGCCGCGTCATTGCCCGATTGGATCATCAGGCCGCGCAGCAAGTCGTCCACCGACACCTTGGAGTTGGGCTCCAGGAACATCTTCGAGCTTCCCGCCGGCACCTTCCAGGCCCGCGTTGAGATCGTGACCAACTGATTTGCCGTCAGCTCTTTCTTTGTCAACGCATCGAACACCACATAGGCCGTCATGATCTTGGTCAGGGACGCCGGCTCGATGCGCGTCGTAGCCGCGTGCGACGCGATGACCTGGCCGCTGGTCTCGTCCAGCAGCAGCCAGGCCTTGGCCGACAGCGCTGGCGCGGGCATCGATTGCGCCATTGCGCTGGATATACAAGCGGTCGCAACGAGCAGGCTCGCCGCCAACTTCCTCATCAACATATAGCTGCTTCACTTCCATGTTCTGGTTTTCTTCGGGTGCGCGCGATCGCAAGGGAAAGGCCTGATTTCAGGGACTCTCCGCGCCTGCCTGCCGCGCGCGCCGCCCGCAATTGGAACATGCGCCGCCGGATAGGTTCATCCGCATGCCTCGCGACAACGTCTGCCCGCGCGCTTTCACAGCGATTTCCCTCTCGCGCGCGTCCTGCGACTATCGCCCGCGAAATCGCCGGCGAATGTCACGACATCTTGCGAAACCCCTTGCAGAAAGCACTTTTCTGCGTCGAAAACAACAAACAGTGGCTTAAAACCCGTTGGAAAGCCGCTTTTACCGCCACTCTTCCGCTATCATCGGGCGCGTAGCGTCAAATGCCGATATCCGGCACGCGCTGCTCCATGTCCTCAACATACGGATTTTGACCATGGCCACGAAAGCTAAAGCTCCTGCCAAGAAAGTCACCAAGACCGCCGTCAAGGCGCCCGCAAAGAAGGCAACTGCCGCCAAGCCCGCCGTGAAGCCGGCTGCCAAGAAGGCCGTCGCCGCCAAGAAGGTCGCTGCCGCCCCCAAGGCCATCAAGGCCGCGATGAACAAGACCCAGCTCATCGCCTACATCGTTGAGCAATCGGGCGTCGAAGCCAAGTCGGTCAAGGCCGTCCTGGCCAGCCTGGAAACCTCGGTGCTGGGTTCCGTGGACAAGAAGGGCGCTGGCGAATTCACGCTGCCCGGCCTGTTCAAGGTTGCCGTGCAAAAGGTTCCCGCCAAGGCCAAGCGCTTCGGCAAGGATCCGTTCACGGGCGAAGAGCGTTGGTTCCCCGCCAAGCCGGCTTCGGTCAAGGTGAAGGTTCGCCCGCTCAAGAAGCTGAAGGACGCCGCGCAGTAATTTCATTACGCGCAGTCTCCGGTCAAGCCGGAAAGGCCCGCCTCGCAAGAGGCGGGCCTTTCTTTTTTCGCGCACGCTTTGCGTTATGCCGTCCGCGCGTGGCGTTATGCCGCCCCCGCTTTGCGTAGATCTCGAGCCGCTGCTAGAATTTTGTCTTTACGTGAAGATACTTCACATTAAAACAACAGCCACTCGCCATGAATGACCTCGTCGATCTCGTGATCTCCCAGTGGGCCAAAGAGTGCCCGTCGCAAGACTTCTCCGCCATGTCGGTCGTTGCGCGTCTCTTCCGCCTGAACGCCTTCGCGGCCCGCAACGTCAACCGCACCTTTCGCCAATACAACCTGCACCAGGGCGAATTCGACGTCCTCGCCACGCTCTACCGCACCGGCGCCCCCCACGCCATGAATCCGCAAAAGCTGGTGGAAGCTTTATTGCTCACGTCCGGCGCCATGACCAATCGGCTGGACAGGCTGGAACAGGCCGGGCTGCTCGTGCGCAATCCCAATCCCGAGGACCGGCGCGGCATCATCGTGTCGCTCACCTCCGAAGGTCTGCGCGTCATCAAGGTCGTGCTCAAGGACTATCTGGCCGATCTGAATGAGTTTCTCGAACCGCTGTCGGCGGCCGAGCGCCGGCAATTGGCCGGTCTGCTGAAGAAACTGCTGCTCAAGCAGGACCAGGACACGCCCGGCAGCGTCGGTGCCTAACCCGTAGCGACCGCTTCATCTTCAATATCCTTTCCGCTTCAGATCAGTGACTTCCACCGAACAAACCACCCCGACCCTCACCGCCCCCATCATCCTCCTGATGTCGGTGGCGACCGGCCTGGCCGTCGCCAGCAACTATTACGCGCAGCCCCTCTTGCACACCATCGGCCAGCAGTTCTCGATTTCGAACGCCACGGCCGGCACGATCGTCACCACCGCGCAGCTCAGCTACGCCGTGGGGCTGATGCTGCTGGTGCCGCTGGGCGACATGTTCGAGCGCCGTTCGCTGATCGTGCTGATGAACCTGCTGTCGGCGGGCGGCCTGCTGATTTCCGCCTTCTCCACCAGCATCTCGATGCTCATCATCGGCACCGCGCTGACCGGCATGCTGTCCGTCGTCGCCCAGATTCTCGTGCCGTTCGCGGCCACGCTGGCGGCGCCCCACGAGCGCGGCAAGGCCGTGGGCACGGTCATGAGCGGGCTGCTGCTGGGCATTCTGCTGGCCCGCACCGCGGCGGGCGCGCTGGCCGACGTGGGAAGCTGGCGCACGGTGTATTGGGTCGCCGCCATCCTGATGCTGTGCATGTCCGCCGTCCTGTGGCGAGTATTGCCCCGCTACCAGAGCCCCACGGCAATGAGCTATCCGCAACTGCTGGGTTCCATCCTGCGCATGTTCGTCGAGGAACCCCTGTTCCGCGCCCGGTCCCTCATCGGCGGGCTGCTGTTTGCCGCCTTCAGCATGCTGTGGACGCCGCTGACCTTCCTTCTGGCGGGCCCGCCCTATGAATACAGCAACACCACCATTGGCCTGTTCGGCCTGGCGGGCGCTGCCGGGGCATACGCCGCCAACCGCTTCGGACGCCTTGCCGACCGCGGTCTGGGCAACCTCGCCACCCGCGTGGGCCTGCTCCTCCTCCTGGGTTCCTGGGGACTGATGGCCTTCGGGCAGGTGTCGGTGCTTGCCCTGCTGGCCGGCATCCTGGTGCAGGATCTGGCGATCCAGGGCGTACACGTCACCAACACCAGCTCCATCTACCGCCTGCGGCCCGAGGCGCGCAGCCGCCTGACCGCCGGTTACGTCACCTGCTACTTCATCGGCGGCGCGTCGGGTTCGCTGGTATCGTCCTGGCTGTACGCCCATTTCGGCTGGCCCGCGGTGGTGATCGCGGGCGCTGTCCTGGCAACCCTCACGCTGGCTTATGGCGCGCTTGCGCCCAGTGCGCGCATCCCCGAAATGCCCTCGCCCCCTGCCAGCGCCTAGCACCTCCTATAATCAGGGGTTTTGACCGCCACCGCGCCCCGGCGCGATGGGGCGGCTCACCCCTTTTTTGCCACCGCGCACGAGCCCATGCAGGAACGCTACCTCCCCACTACCGTCGAAGCGGCCGCCCAACAAGACTGGCAGGCCCGCGACGTTTATCTGGTCCACGAACACGCCAAGAACCCCGACGGCTCCGAAAAGCCCAAGTTCTACGCCTGCTCCATGCTGCCCTACCCCAGCGGCAAGCTGCACATGGGCCACGTGCGCAACTACACCATCAACGACATGATGGCCCGCCAGCTGCGCATGCGCGGCTACAACGTGCTCATGCCCATGGGCTGGGACGCGTTCGGCATGCCGGCGGAAAACGCCGCCATCAAGTCCAAGGTGCCGCCCGCCAAGTGGACCTACGACAACATCGCCTACATGAAGAAGCAGATGAAGGCGATGGGTCTGGCGATCGACTGGACGCGCGAAATGTGCGCCTGCGATCCGCAGTACTACAAATGGAACCAGTGGCTGTTCCTGAAGATGCTCGAAAAGGGCGTGGCCTACCGCAAGACCCAGGTCGTCAACTGGGACCCGGTCGACCAGACCGTGCTGGCCAACGAACAGGTCATCGACGGCCGCGGCTGGCGTTCCGGCGCCCTCGTTGAAAAGCGCGAGATCCCCGGTTACTACCTGCGCATCACCGATTACGCCGATGAATTGCTGGGCGCCGTTCAGAACGACCTGCCCGGCTGGCCCGAGCGCGTGCGCCTGATGCAGGAAAACTGGATCGGCAAGTCCGAAGGTCTGCGCTTTGCCTTCCCGCACCAGATCGCCGGCCACGACGGCCAGCTGATCCAGGACGGCAAACTGTACGTCTTCACCACCCGCGCCGACACGATCATGGGCGTGACGTTCTGCGCCGTGGCGCCCGAACACCCGCTGGCCTCGCACGCGGCGGCCAACAATGCGCGGCTGGCCGCGTTCATCGAACAATGCAAGCTTGGCGGCACCACCGAGGCCGAAATGGCCACGCGTGAAAAAGAAGGCATGCCCACGGGCCTGTTCGTCACGCACCCCATCACGGGTGCACAAGTCGAAGTCTGGGTCGGCAACTACGTGCTCATGACCTACGGCGACGGCGCCGTCATGGGCGTGCCGTCGCACGACGAGCGCGACTTCGCCTTCGCCAAGAAATACAACCTGCCCATCGTGCAGGTCGTGGACGTGGCCGGCAAGGACTACTCCACCGACGCCTGGCAGGAATGGTACGGCGACAAGCAATCGGGCCGCACCATCAATTCCGGCAAGTACGACGGCCTGTCCTACAAGGAAGCCGTGGACGCCATCGCGGCCGACCTCGGCGAAAAGGGCCTGGGCGAAAAGCAGACCACGTGGCGCCTGCGCGACTGGGGCATTTCGCGCCAGCGCTACTGGGGCACCCCGATCCCGATCATCCACTGCGAAGACTGCGGCCCGGTGCCGGTCCCGGAAAAGGACCTGCCCGTGGTCCTGCCCGACGACCTCATCCCCGATGGCAGCGGCAATCCGCTGGCCAAGAACGAGGCCTTCCTGTCCTGCGCCTGCCCCAAGTGCGGCAAGCCCGCGCGCCGCGAAACGGACACGATGGACACGTTCGTGGACTCGTCCTGGTACTTCATGCGCTACACCTCGCCCGGCAACGACAACGCCATGGTCGACCAGCGCAATGACTACTGGATGCCGATGGACCAGTACATCGGCGGCATCGAGCACGCCGTGCTGCACCTCCTGTACGCGCGCTTCTGGACCAAGGTCATGCGCGACATGGGCCTGCTCAACTTCGACGAGCCCTTCACCAAGCTGCTGTGCCAGGGCATGGTGCTGAACCACATCTACTCGCGCAAGACGCCTCAGGGCGGCATCGAGTATTTCTGGCCTGAAGACGTCGACAACGTCTATGACGATCGCGGCGCGATCGTCGGCGCCAAGCTGAAGTCGGACGGCTCGGCCATCACCTACGGCGGCGTGGGCACGATGTCCAAGTCCAAGAACAACGGCGTCGATCCGCAATCCCTGATCGACACGCTGGGCGCCGACACGGCCCGCCTGTTCGTCATGTTCGCCAGCCCGCCCGAGCAGACCCTCGAATGGTCCGACTCCGGCGTCGAAGGCTCCAACCGCTTCCTGCGCCGCCTCTGGTCCATCAGCTACGGCCATCGCGAAGCCATCGCCCGCGGCCTGGCCCAGGGTACGGACTGGACGCAGGCGCCCGCCGCCGTCAAGGATCTGCGCCGCGAGGTCTACGGACTGCTCAAGCAGGCCGACTACGACTACCAGCGCATCCAGTACAACACCGTCGTGTCCGCCTGCATGAAGATGCTGAACGCCATCGACGACGCCAAGCTGCCGGAGGGCGCCGAGGCCGACGCCGCCTATGCCGAAACCGTCGGCGTCCTGCTGCGCGTGCTGTACCCGGTCGTGCCGCACGTCACCTGGCACCTGTGGCAGGATCTGGGCTACGCCAAGGAGCTCGGCGACCTGCTCGATGCGCCGTGGCCGCACGTGGACGAAGCCGCACTCGTCGCCGACGAGATCGAATTGATGCTGCAGGTCAACGGCAAGCTGCGCGGTTCCATCCGCGTGGCCGCCAAGGCCCCCAAGGAAGACATCGAAAAGCTGGCCGCCAGCCAGGAAGAGGTCGCCCGATTCCTGGAAGGCCGTCCGCCCAAGCGTGTCATCGTGGTTCCGGGCAAACTGGTCAACGTCGTAGGCTGATGAGGTCAAGCATGTATTTCGCCGGGCAACAATCGCAACTCTCCCGCCAATCCTGGCTGCTGCGCGGCGCCTGCCTGGCGCTGTTCATGCTGCTCACCGCCTGCGGTTTCGCGCTGCGCGGTGTGACCCCGATGCCGTTCGAACGCCTGTACGTGGGCATCCCCGATACCACCCAGTTCGGCGCGGACGTGCGCCGCGCGCTGCGCGCGGCCTCGCCCGACACCAAGCTGGTTGACACGCCCAAGGAAGCGCAGGCGATCCTCCAGCAGGTCAATGACTCGCGCACGCTGCGCGAGGTCTCGCTCAACGCTCAGGGCCGTGTGGAATCCTACGAACTCGGCATCAACTACACGTTCCGCCTGATCGACGCCCAGGGCCGCGCGCTGGTCCCGGACACGACGCTGTCCATCTACCGGGAAATGCCGTACGACGATCAGGTCGTGCAGGCCAAGCAGGGCCAGATCGACACCCTGTTCAAGGCCATGCAACGCGATCTGGTCTCGCGCGTGCTGCGCCGCATCACCGCGCCTGACGTGCACAAGGCATTCGAAGCCGCGCAGGAAGGCGACGACGAAAACGCGCCGCTGTTCAACCCGAATGAACCGCAGCGGCCGCGCGTGCCCACCCCCTGGCAGACGCCGTCCGTCACCGACCCGACCAACGTCCGATAGCCCATGGCACAGCCTCTGGACGCGGATCGGCTGGCCGAACACCTGCAGCGGCCCGGCAATCGGCTGGCGCCGCTGTACACGGTCTCCGGCGACGAACCGCTGCTGGTGACCGAAGCCGTCGACGCGTTGCGCGCCGCCGCGCGCAACGCCGGCTACACCGAGCGCCTGTCCATGGTGATGGACGCGCGAAGCGACTGGAGCGCGGTCCTTGCCGCCACCCAGAGCGTGTCGCTGTTTGGCGACCGCCGCATCCTTGAAATCAAGATCCCCACCGGCAAGCCGGGCAAATCCGGGGCCGACACCCTGACCAAGCTGGCCGAACAGGCCGAAAAGCAGCCCGAGGCCGATACCCTCGTGCTGATCGCCCTGCCGCGCCTGGACAAGGCCACCCGCGAAAGCCGCTGGATGCAAGCGCTGGTGCGCGCCGGCATGGCCGTCGACATCGCCAACATCGAACGCGGCCGCCTGCCCGCCTGGGTCGGCATGCGCTTGGCGCGTCAGAACCAGCGCGCCGACAACCCCACCCTGCAATGGATGGCGGACAAGGTCGAAGGCAATCTGCTGGCCGCCCACCAGGAAATCCAGAAGCTCGGTCTGCTCTACCCCGAGGGCCAGCTCGCCCCCGAGGACGTGGAGCGCGCCGTGCTGAACGTCGCCCGCTACGACGTCTTCGGCCTGCGCGACGCCATGCTGGCCGGCGACATCGGCCGCACCATCCGCATGATCGACGGCCTGCGCGCCGAAGGCGAAGCCCTGCCGCTGGTGCTCTGGGCGGTCGGCGAAGAAATCCGCCTGCTTGCCCGCATTGCCGAGGCGCGCGCGCTGGGACAGGATGCGAACGGCCTCATGCGCCGCCTGCGCATCTTCGGCGCCCACGAACGCTTGGCGCTGCAGGCCCTGAATCGGGTCCAGCCCGGCGTCTGGCCCGCTGCCGTGCAGCACGCCCACGAGGTCGACCGCCTCATCAAGGGCCTCTCGGTGCCCGGCCGCCTCTCGGATCCCTGGGAAGAAATGACCCGGCTGGCCCTGCGCGTGGCCGCCGCCGGCAGACGACCGTGAAGGCAGCCTCGCCGCCGCCTTCGTCTTGTCCCCCTTGCGCTCCCACACCCGGTCCCCAGACCGGATCTCGCCCGGCCCGACAGCCGGATATACACTGAATCTCCAGGCGGCGCCCGCGCCGCCCCATCACATGATCGACGCCGCCATGTCCTCGTCCTCCATCGAACAAGCCATGCTCACCCTGGGCGAAAACGCCCGCCGCGCCTCGCGCGCCATGATGCGCGCCGACAGCGCCGCCAAAAACCAGGCGCTGATCGCCATGGCCGACGCCCTGGCCGCCAGCCACGACGAACTGAAAGCCGCCAACGAGAAAGACGTGGCCGCCGCCCGCGCCAATGGGCTGGAGCCCGCGCTGCTGGACCGCCTGACGCTGTCGGACAAGACGCTGGCGCACATGGCAGAAGGCCTGCGCCAAATCGCCGCCCTGCCCGATCCCATCGGCAGCATCACCGCCACCACCGTCCGGCCCAACGGCATGCGCGTCGCCCAGATGCGCGTGCCGTTAGGCGTGATCGGCATCATTTACGAATCGCGCCCCAACGTCACCATCGACGCCGCTGCCCTGTGCCTGAAGTCCGGCAACGCCGCCATCCTGCGCGGCGGCAGCGAGGCCCTGCACTCCAACGTGGCGCTCGGCCGCATCGTGCAAACGGGCCTGGCCGCCGCGGGCCTGCCGCAGGATGCGGTGCAGGTCGTCGCCACCGCCGACCGCGCGGCCGTGGGCGCCCTCATCACCATGACCGAACACATCGACGTGATCGTGCCGCGCGGCGGCAAGGGCCTCATCGCCCGCCTGTCCCAAGAGGCCCGCGTGCCGCTCATCAAGCACCTGGACGGCAACTGCCACATCTACATCGACGCCGCGGCGGATCCGGACAAGGCCCACGCCATCGCCCTGAACGCCAAGACCTACCGCTACGGTATCTGCGGCGCGATGGAGACGCTGCTGATCGACGCCGTGGCCGCCGTGTCCATCCTGCCCAGCCTGGCCGCCGCCTTCGCCGAACACGGCGTGGAACTGCGGGGCTGCCCGCGCACGCTGGCGCTGCTGCCGCACGCCACACCCGCCACCGAAGAAGACTGGGCCACCGAGTACCTCGCGCCCATCCTGGCCGTGCGCATCGTCGACACCCTGGACGACGCCATCGAACACATCGCGCGCTACGGCTCGGGTCACACCGACGCCATCGTCACGCAAGACCTGTCGGCGGCCCAGCGCTTTCAGCGCGAGGTCGACTCCAGCTCGGTCTACGTCAACCTGCCGACCTGCTTTGCGGACGGCTTCGAATACGGCCTGGGCGCCGAGATCGGCATCTCCACGAACCGTCTGCATGCGCGCGGCCCCGTGGGCCTGGAAGGCCTGACCACGCTCAAGTGGGTGCTGAACGGCGAAGGCCAGACCCGCGGCTGACAGCCCCAGGCGCGCCCGCGCTCGTACTGACGCGGCCCTGAACACGGGGCCGCGCCAAGCCCTCTACAATAGCGCCAGCTTTTTTGCCTGAATTTGTCCATCCCACGCGGCCCGGCCGCGCATCGTTGAGATCCCCATGCATTCACCCGTCATGGCCATGGCCTTCAGCCTTTTCGTGCTCTGTTTCATCACCTGCACGATCAGCGGCATCGTGCTGTTCTTCGTCAAGACCAAGCAGGTCAATGCGGCACTCAAACACCCGTACCTGCAGCACCGGCCGTTCAAGCAATTTCCGCTGGCGATCCAGGCCGCGATCATGCTGGATTACTTTTTCCGCCTGATGTTTCCGGGCACGCGATTCTGGCTGATCGGCAACGCCAACGACCTGCTGTCCCACGTCGAACCCAAGAAGATCCCGCTCGCCCTGAAATGGCCGATCGTGGGTTTCTGGGGCTCGTGCTGGCTGGGCCTGATCGCCATGATCGTGTTGTGGATCATGCTGTTCCTTGGAGCCTGAACGCATGCAGATCAAATTTGAAGACTATCCCGGCAGCGTCGACGCGGCGCGCTTCCTGATCGCCGCGCGCCAGTCGGGCATCGCCGGCCCGCGCCTGCCCGCCGAATGCCGCCCGCAATCCTTGGGCCAGGCATTTGCGGTGCAGCAGCGCACGGCCGAACTGCTGCGCGAGACTCGCCAAGACAGCATCGCTGCCTGGAAAAGCGCGCTGCCGTCTCCGGAAAAAACCGTCGTGGCGCCCATCTACGCATCTGGCACGGCGGACGCCGCGGCCGGCCCCGTCGCCGCCAGCAGCGACATCGTGCGCATTGAGCCCGAGATCGCATTTGAGCTTGCCCGCGACCTGCCACCGCGCGACACACCGTACACCGAAGCCGAGATCGACGCCGCGGTGGGCGGCGCCCGCCTGGCGCTGGAAGTCCTCGGCTGTCGCTACGCGTCCCCGGAACACGCCAGCCTGCCCGAACTGCTGGCGGACCACATGTTCAATCAGGGACTGGTGCTAGGCCCGCGCATTTCGTCGCCCGATGCGGCGCCGGGCTGCATGACCATCACGCTGAAGGTTGACGGCCTCGAAGTCGAGCAGCACGCCGGCATCCACCCCAACGACCGCCCCAAGGCCGGACTCTATTGGCTGGCCAATTTCCTGCGCGAGCAAGGTTTGGGTCTGACGGCCGGCCAGCATGTCATCACCGGATCGTACGCGGGCTTCCTGGACGTCCCCGCGAATAAGGACGTCGAACTGACGTACGGCGATCTGGGCGTGCTGAAGGTGCGCTTCGGCGGTTGAACACGCACGCCGTTGGATGAGGCGGGGCCAGCCCTGGCGCAACCCACGATTCACTGCGACGGTCGCGGGTCACAGCTACCGGCCAAAAGCAAAGCCACGGTCACCGACCACCGCCCCCCGGCCCGTCGCCGTTGACGCTGTTATCGAAACGCCGGCTCCGCGATGCTTACTGCCTCGCCCCCCGCCTCGATGATTTCACCGGCCGCCAGGCACAGGTCCTCTCGGAACCGACCCGCCACCACCTGCACGCCCACGGGACTGGGCCCCGCACTGCTCATCGCGCTGCCCATGGCCACGGACAGTCCGGGCAGTCCCATGAACGGCAGCCCGATCTGGGTCATCTGCGCGCGCCAGACCCGCGCGTAGGCCGCATCACCCTGCAGGTCGAGGTTGTCAGGGAACGGCAATTCCGCCGACACCGGCAGCAATAGCACCGGATACTCGGCAAAAAACACCTCCCACAGGCGCGTGAGCGTCGCACGGCGCGTCAGCACCGCCGAAAAGCTTGTCAGATCGGCGCTTGCCGCCTTGTCTCGCTGCCCGGCCAGCGCCACCAGCGCGCCGCGGTCGCCCTCTTTTTCCGCCGCCGCCAACATCGCGTCATAGCCATCGGCCATCCACATGCGGATCTGCAAGTCGGCGGCCTCCTGCATCGGGGGTATCGCGTCCAGGGTATCGACCGTCCAGCCTGCCTCGCTCAGCCGCCGCGCTGCTTCCTGCAATGCCTTCACGATGGCCGGATCGGTGTCCATGCCGTCGGGGTTCAAACACAGCGCGGCCCGCTTCGGCACATCCGGGCCGGTCAGCGGCGCGGGCACCCACCACGGATCACGCGGATCCGGCGCGGCCAGTGCGGCCAGCCCCAACCGGATATCGGCAATGGTGCGCCCCAAAGGCCCCGACACCGCCGTGATCTGCCCGCCAATCGACCGCTCCGGCAACGACGCGTTATACGCCGCCACCCGGCCCAGCGACGGACGCAGGCCATGCACGCCGCACGCATACGCCGGATAACGGATCGAACCAGCGATATCCGTGCCATGCGCCAGATGCCCGATGCCGGCCGCTACCGCAGACGCGGCGCCGCCCGACGAGCCGCCGGGCGTCAACGCCGGGTTTCGGGGATTGCGCGTGTCGCCATGCAGCGCGTTGCCGGTAAACCAGCGCAGCGAAAACGCCGGCGTATTGGTCCGTCCCACGATCACCGCGCCGGCCCGCCGCAAGTTGTCGACGACGGGGCTGTTCCGATCGGCGATCAGGTCTTTCTGCAGGCGCACGCCGTTGGTCGTGGCAAAGCCCGCCTGATCCACGTTGACCTTCACGGTGACGGGCACACCCGCCAGCAGGCCGGGATCTTCCCCGCGCGCAAGCGCCGCGTCCACCTCTGCCGCCTGCGCCAGCACGTCCTCGGGCCGGTGATCCACCACCGCGTTGATCGCGGGATTGACGGCATCGAGCCGTTGCAGCGCACTTTGCGCAGCCTGCACGGCGGACACCTCACGCTTGCGGACAAGGGTGGCAAGCTCAACTGCGGACAAACGCCAAAGATCGGACACGCGCGACTCCTGAGGATGTGGATTTTTCTGCGGGCCAGCAAACCTTAGCGCCAGTCTCGCCACTCCACAACCCTCGGCTTACCGCTAATTGCTCTCTTCGAAGACGTCGACAATCGCGTCAGCCACCGCCCGCACGCGCGCGGTGCGGTTCAGGTCGCCATGCATCACCAGCCACAGATCATAGGCCTCGCTGCGGGCGGGCCAAATCCGCACCAGTTCGGGATGGTCCGGCGCCATGTGGGTCGGCAACTCGCCGATGCCCAGTCCCGCCACCACCGCGTCGATAATCATCAGCCCGGAATTCACCTCGACGCCGATGCGGCCGTTGCGGGTGGGCTCACCGCATAGCGAGTCCGACCAGCCGGGCAGCACGGCCTGCTGATACGCGATCAGGGTGTGCCCCGCAAACGCGGTGCCGGGCTTGGGTTCACCATGCGCGGCCAGGTACGCCCGCGACGCGTACAACCCCACCTCCTTGCGCGCCAGATGGCGATGGATCAGGTCGGGGTTGTCGGGTTTGATGTTGCGGATGGCCAGATCGGCTTCGCGGCGCGTCAGATTGCTGATCTGAATGCCCGTGGACAGCACCACGCGGATATCCGGGTGTTCGGCATGGACCCGCTTGATGGCCTCCATGATGAAGTAGCGGGCCACCGTTTCCGAAGCCGCGACACGGACCACGCCCGACAGCCGGTGATCCAGCCCCTGCATCTGGCGCTGAAGCTGGTCCGCCGCCTGCTCCATGCGTTCGGCGGCGGCAAACGCAAGCTCGCCCGCCGCCGTGGGCACGTATCCGCTGGGCGTGCGCAGAAACAGGCGCGCATCCAGCGAGACCTCCAACGCAGCCAGGCGCCGGCCGGCGGTGGCCTGGTCGATCTGCAGAACCGCCGCCGCGCCGCGTAGGGTGCCCACGCGGTAGATCGCGAGAAATATCCGTGCGTTATCCCAATCCATTTGCGAATCCGTGATGCAGTTTTGCATGACTATAAAGCAGTTATAGGGCTTTTTTGCATCAAAGGAAGCGCCTAAGCTTTGCACCCTCTGCGCGTTGCGCAATTTGAAAGAAGCCCGCCATGTCCTCCGCCTGCCGCCCCGTCATCTCAATGGACGTGCCGCCCGCTCCCGCCACGGGATGGGTGCCTTTGATCACCTTGGCCGTGGGCTTTGTCATGGCCATGCTCGACGTGACGGTGGTCAATGTCGCAATCCCCAGCATCGCGCTCCAGTTCTCCGTGCCGCTCACGGACCTCGTCTGGATCGTTGACGGCTACACCCTGACCTTCGCCGCGTTGCTGCTGGTTGCCGGCGCGCTGGCCGACCGCTACGGCGCCAAGACGCTCTACCTGGCAGGGCTGGGCGTCTTCACCGCCGCGTCCCTGCTATGCGGAGTGGCGCCAAATGCCGACGCCCTGATCGCGGCGCGAATGCTGCAGGGCGTCGGTGCGGCGCTCTTCATGCCCAGCTCGCTCAGCCTGCTCACGCATGCCTATGTCGACGAAAACGTGCGCAACCGCATGCTGGCCGCATGGTCAGCCATTGTGGCCGTCGCCGGCGCATCCGGACCGTTGCTTGGCGGCGCGCTGATCCACCAGTTCGGCTGGCGCGGCATCTTCCTCATCAACATCCCGCTGGGTCTGGCCGGCCTGTGGCTCGCCCGCCGCCGCATCGCAACCGCGCCGCGGCGTCCCCGCGCCCTCAACCCCTTGAGTCACCTGCTCGGCGTCGTCGCACTGTCTGCCTTGTGTTTCGTCCTGATCCAGGGCAACGCGTATGGCTGGACCTCCCCGCTGATCGCGGCCACGGCGCTGCTGAGCCTGGCCGCCACGGCGCTGCTCGTGCAGCGCGAACGTCGGCACGCCCAGCCCATCATCCCGCGCGCGCTCTTCGCCACCAGCCAATTCGCAGCCGCCAACGGCGTGGGCTTCCTCATCAATCTCGCGTCATACGGCCAGTTGTTCCTGCTGAGCCTGTTCCTGCAACACGCGCGCGGCGCCGATGCGTTGCAGACGGGCATCGAACTCGTCCCGATGCTGGCGGTGTTCTCCATCGGCAATCTCATCTCGGGCCGCGTGTCCGCGCGCTGGAACCTGTCGGCCTCGTTGCTGGGCGGCGTCTTGCTCGCGGCGGTGATGAGCGCCATCGGCATCGCCACCTTTACGCCCGGCGTCGCCTACTGGCCCTTCGCCGTTGTCGTCGCCCTGGCCAATCTGGGCGTCGGCATCGCGGTGCCTGCGATGACCAGCATCGTCATGCAGGTCTCTGGCAGCCAGCACGCCAACAGCGCGGCGGCAGCCTTGAACGCCAATCGCCAATCCGGCGCGTTGGTCGGCGTTGCGGTCATGGGCACCATCCTGCATCGCTTGCCGGACTGGCATGCCAGCCTGCCCGCGGCCTACAGCGTGATCACGGTCAGCTACGTCATCACCGTCGTACTGACCGCGCGCTACCTGCGCCGTTCCCGCAACGCCTGAGCGTGCAGCGGTATCCGGCGTCAGCCGGCCGCCAGAATCGCGACGCCGCGGCCAGCGTAGTACCTGTCGAAATCAGCCAGCGGCAGCTCGACATCCGCTTGCGCACCCGGCTCACCCGACGGGTTGTGAAACATCACGGACGCGGGTGTGGCGCGCGTCACCAGCACCAGATGTCCGCCCTTCTTCGGCGGCTCCTTGTCGGGCCATCGGATCCAGGGATGAACCGACGCCATGAAGTAATCCGACTGCGCCATCAGACCCGGCAGGTCCGACGCGGGCAGATCGACGCGCACCTGCGCATGCAAACCAAAAACGTCAGCGACATATCGCACGAATGGCGCATAGATCAGACCTTTGATGTTTCCGTCCGCTTCCTCGATGTAGGCGCCATACGGCAAGCTGCCGCGGGCGAGCGCCAAAGTCGGATGGACGCGCCCCGTCCGTGCCGCCAACACCATCTTCAAACACGCCATCCCGCAGACGTGGCTGGCCCAGCGTACATATTCGTGCAGATCCCGAGCGCCGGAATCGCGCCATGCGGGGTCGTGCGCCAGATCCAGCTCCTTGCGAATGATCTCGCCCGCCCGATGCGCGGACTCCCATTGGCAGAAATACGGAACGGTTTCGCGCGCGGGCGTCGGACTCATGCAAGGCTACCGAGAGGTCGGAAAGTCCATATGTTGCCGCCGCCCTGCCCGCGTGGCAACGGCCCTTGCTTTGCTTCACAATGCAGCAAACCCAACAAAGGAGACCTGCATGTCCAGCATTGCGCCGTCTAGTCCTGCTTCGTCCGGTCCTGCTTCGTCCGGGTCTGCTTCGTCCGGGTCTGCTTCGTCCAGCCCTGCTTCGTCCGGTCCTGCTTTGTCCGGTCCTGCTTCGTCCAGCTCTGCCTCGCCCGGTCCTGCTTCGGCCAGTTCCGTTCCGCCCAGTTCTATTTCTTCCAACCCCGGCCCCATCCGCCGCGTCGCCATCGTCGGCGCCGGCACCATCGGCGCCAGTTGGGCTGCCCTGTTTCTCGCACACGGGCTGGAAGTCGTGGTCAGCGATCCCGGCCCGCATGCACAGGCCCAGACCATTGCCCGTGTTCAGGCGGCATGGCCGGTCCTGGCCGAGCTCGGCCACATGCGCCCCGGCGCCACCGCCGAGGCGTTGCGCTTCGACCCCGACCTGCAAACCGCCCTGGCTGGCGTCGACTTCGTCCAGGAAAACGCGCCCGAGCGCGAAGATTTCAAGACCGACCTCTTCGCCCGCATCGACGCCATCCTGCCCCCGCACGTCATCGTCGCCTCCAGTTCATCCGGCCTCATCATGAGCCGTTTGCAGTCACGCTGCCGGCATCCCCAGCGTTTCGTGATCGGCCACCCCTTCAATCCGCCCCACCTCATCCCGCTGGTCGAAGTCGTCGGCGGCGACCAAACCTCCGCCGACACCATGGACCGCGCCATCGACTTCTACCGCAGCATAGGCAAACACCCCATCCGCCTGAACAGGGAAGTCCCCGGCCACATCGCCAACCGCCTGCAAGCCGCCTTATGGCGCGAGGCCATCCACCTGGCCGCCGAAAACGTCGCCAGCGTGGCGGACATCGACGCCGCCGTCTCCCAAGGCCCCGGCCTGCGCTGGGCCCTTTTCGGTCCCCACATGACGTTCAACCTGGGCGGAGGCGAAGGCGGTCTCGCGCACTTCATGCACCATTTGCTCGGACCCGTGCAAACCTGGTGGGACGACCTCGGCACGCCCGAGGTCACGCCGGCGCTGCAACAACGCCTGATAGAAGGCGTCAACGCCGAAGCCGGCCACCAAAGCATCGCAGACCTCGTGGAAGCCCGCGACGCCCAACTTACTGCGTTGATCAAAGTGTTGCGCCGGTGAGACCCTCGGAAAGGGACGCCGGAGCGCTCAGTTCGGCGGCGCTAACATCGGGGAGTTCGACATCGAACGTCGGCAGCCAAAGCCAATCCAAGCGCCGCACGGCGGGGCGACCGAGGGTGCGCCGCGATTTATGTACGAAGCCGATATTGGAGAATCTTGCTCAAACGTCATGCGCAATGGGGTGGCGCGCTTTTCCGCCGGCATGCTTTTCCGCCGGCATGCTTTTCCACCGGCAAGCTTTTCCACGGGCAAGCTTTTCCACGGGCAAGCTTTTCCACCGGCGACGCTATTCCTCAGGCGACGCTATTCCTCAGGCGAAGCCTCTCCACCGGCGACGCTTTGCGCAGGTCCGAAACTTGCTCCGCTTTTAAGTGCCTGATCGTGAGACGGGTGCCCGGTCGTGAGACAGGACCCTGCTCTCGGCAAGAAGTGCATTCCCTCTCCGACCGTCTTCGTCACCAACGAAGGAGTTTTCTCGAATGATTTCCGTAATTCACGACACCGACCGTTCCCGCTTCACCGCCACCGTCGACGGCGTACTCTGCGTCCTGGACTATCGGCTCGAAAACGACGCCATGGCGATCACGCACACGGGCGTGCCCAGTGCGGTCGGCGGCCGCGGCATCGCCGCCGAACTGACCCGCCAAGCACTGCTCACGGCGCGCGAAAAAGGCTGGAAGGTCCGACCCTACTGCTCCTACGCCGACGCCTACATCCGTCGCCATCCTGAATACACCGACCTGTTGGCGTGATTCCCTCTCGCCAAACAACTTACTTCAACCACCCCGCCGTGCCGAAGCAACCAAGCCACACCAAAACGCCTTGCCCCTGCGGCAGTCCTCGTTCCTACGCCGACTGCTGCGGCCGATGGCACGACGGTCCGCAATCGCTTCAAGCCCCGACCGCCGAAGCCCTCATGCGCTCGCGATACAGCGCCTTCGTGCTAGACAAGCTGCCCTACCTGCTGGCCACTTGGCATCCCAGCACGCGCCCCGCGTCTCTTGAGCCCAATTCGCCTGGCTTGAAATGGCTTGGCCTGCAGATCAAGGCCGCAGCCGACCAGGACGCCGAACACGCCACCGTCGAATTCGTAGCCAGAAGCCGCCTTGACGGCCGCGCCAGCCGCATGCACGAGACCAGCCGCTTCCTGCGCGAGAACGGACATTGGTTCTACCTCGACGGCGACGTGCGCTGATTCCAGCGCAGCTGATCGCCAGCGTTAAGGCGCGCACGGTGCCAAGTCCCCGTCAATCGCCTGCTTCAGCGCATTCAGCAGATCGATCCCGACGGCGCCAAGCCCGCGCGCGTCGCCCACGATCGCCAGCTCGGTCGGCGGCACATCGGCAAATCCGTCTGCAGCGGCCAGTTCAACGTGCGTCTCCAGCCGCGCCGAGGTCGGCAACAGACTGATCCCCAAACCTGCCGCGACCGCGGCCTGCACGCCGGCCAGACTATGGCTGTGATACGCGATATGCCACGGCTGCCCCGCGCTTTCCAGCGCATAGATCATCCGCTTGCGATACACACATCCCTGCGGAAATAGAACCAACGGCACCACCGCTGCCTTCTCGTTGCGCTGTCGGCCGCCGACCCAGACCAGGCGTTCCGGCCATGCCGCAATGCAAGGGCCATCGCCAGGCTCCCGCTTGACCAGCGCCAGTTCCAAGTCGCCCGACGCCAGCCCGGCACGAAGATCCGTGCTCATGCCGCTAAGCGTTTCCAAGCGCACCTGCGCGTGGCGCGCGGCAAATTCGGCCAGCAGCACCGTCAACCGCGACACATCGAAGTCCTCCGGCACACCCAGGCGTATCACCCGCGCGGTCCGAGGCGCTGACAACACGTGCTCCGCCTCCCCTGCGATCGCCAGCAAGCGTCGCGCATAGGCCAACATCAGCTCGCCGTCCTCGGTTGCCGACACATTGCCGCCGGCACGGTCCCGAAGCAGCAACGTCTTGCCGACGCTCTGTTCAAGCTTGCGCACCTGCTGACTGACGGTCGATTGCGTGCGATGCACCCGGCTGGCGGCACGGGTGAAACTGCCTTCGTCCACGACGCAGACCAGCGTCTTCAATAGTTCAAGATCAAGCATCCGGTTCAACTCTTGTTGGACTTTCGCCCGCCAAAGACTTCCCACAGGACGGGCTTATTAATCAATCAACTGACCATGCACGTTTTATTAATTTTACAACTTCAGCCAGAGGATCTTACGCTGTAGATTCCACCATCGCCGAAGGAACCGAAATGCCCCTCGATCACGCTCGCCCCCAATGGCTCACCTTTGACTGCTACGGCACGCTCATTCAATGGGACGAAGGCCTGCAGGCGGCAGTGGAAAAGATCCTCGAGGCCCACCCCGGGTCCACGCCACGGCCCTCCGCTGCGGAGTTCCTGCACGAATACGACGATCACGAGCACCGCCTCGAGCGCACCCCGCCCTACCGCAAGTTCGCTGACGTAACCCGCGAATCGTTGCGGCTCACCATGGCGCATTTTGGCCTTCCATACCATCCCGAAGACGCAGAGACGCTCACGAGCAGCATTTCCCGCATGCCACCGTTTCCCGAGGTCGTCGACACGCTCGGCAAGCTCAAGCAAGCCAGCTTCCGCCTATGCATCATCTCGAACACAGACGACGACATCATCGCCGGCAACGTCGCTCAACTGGGCGGCCATATCGACCGCGTCATCACGGCCGAGCAGGCCCACGCCTACAAGCCGTCACGCGCCACCTTCGCTCACGCCCATCAAGCGCTGGGGGTCACCCCAGCAGACGTCGTGCACATCTGCGCCAGCCCGCACCTGGACCTCGTCGCGGCCCGAGACATCGGCTTCCGGTGCGTTTGGATCGACCGCGGCACCGGCCGCAAGCCCTTGCCTGACTACCGCCCTGAGGCTACCGTAGCAACTCTGGATCGCGTGCCGGACCTGTTTCGCGACGCCGGCTGGCTTTGATCCCCCTCCCATCTCTTATTGAAGGTTGCCATGAACCAGGAACCCGGTTTTGCCGACGCACTCTTCCATGCCGATCCCGTAACCGCACTGCGCACGGATCTAGCGCTGGCACTACGTGCGGCGGCAGCTCACGGCTTGGGAGAAGGCGTCTGCAATCATTTCAGCGTAGCTTTGCCCGGCGACCCCGATCATTTCCTCCTGAATCCTCGAGGTCTGATGTGGAACGAGGTCCAGGCGGAAGACATCGTGCTCGTCGACGCGTATGGCAACAAACTCGCGGGCCGGCATGACGTCGAACCGACAGCCATGTTCATCCACGCTGCGATCCATCGCGTCGCGGGCAAGGCCTGTGTGCTGCACACCCACATGCCCTACGCCACCGCGCTCACCCTGACTTCCGATCGAGGCCTGGACACCACCCTGTCCCAAAACGCCATGCGCTTCCATGGCCGGCTTGCCATCGACGCGGAATACAACGGACTCGCGTTGGACGTGACTGAAGGCGAACGCATCGCCCACGCCATGCAGGGCGCCGACATCGTCTTTCTCGGCAATCACGGCGTCGTCGTCTGCGGGGAACGACTCGACTACGCGTACGACGACCTATTCTTCCTCGAACGCGCCTGTACCGCGCAAGTCCTCGCGCAATCCACCGGGCGTCCGCTCGAACCCGTCAACGCGGAAATCGCAGCGAAGGTCGCCGCACAGATTCAAAGCGAACGCCTGCAGTCCGAGCTGTTCTTCGAGGCCCTGCGCCGCCAGCTCCCCTAACCTCGAAAACATCGAACCCAAACAAAAACCCCTCGCGGCGCCAGCCGCGAGGGGTTTCTTAATTAAAGCGATATACCAAGGATGTCTTGAGGCCAGCAGCGCATAGCCGCGCCCCGCGCCGACGTATTAGCGCCCCGCGCACGACCAGCTTCTGTTGTCAGGCATAGGCACCGCTCGACACGCGCCGGCAATGCAGCTGGGCACTTATTCCCGTCGCCACAAAGACAAAACCCCGCAG